>CAZNNK010000552.1:0-4949 GCA_964574085.1 uncultured Coleofasciculus sp. | reverse complement strand
CCCATCTTCCCCATCTCCCCCATCTCCCCCATCTTCCCCATCTTCCCCATCTCCCTCATCTCCCCTCTCGCCAACGAGGATTGATAATCTCCGTTAACCCTTCTCCCAATAGCGATAAGCCAACCACCATCGATGTCATCGCTAAACCAGGAAATAAAGCTGTCCACCAAATCCCTGTGGGTAAAGCATCCAGCGCTTGACGCAAATCATGTCCCCATTCTGGAGTTTCTTCCGGTAGTCCCAGTCCCAAGAATCCCAGTCCCCCTAAAATTAAAATCGCGTCAGCCGCGTTGAGGGTAAATAAAACCGGGACGCTTTGAATCACATTCAGAAATAGGTAACGGGAGAGAACCCGCCCAGGAGTTGCTCCCATAGCTTGCGCGGCTTCGATAAATAATTCCGTTTTGACGCTGACGGTATGGTTACGAACAACGCGATAATATTGGGGAACGTAAGAAATACTCAGTGCGATCGCGGCATTGAAGACGCCTCGCCCCACCACAAAGGCTAAGGTAATCGATAACAACAATCCCGGCAAGGTATAGATCGTATCCATCAAAAACAACAACACCCGATCTAATCGACCGCCGAGATACCCACTAACTAACCCCAAAGGAACACCAATCATTAAACTCAAGCTGGTTGCTAGAATCACCACCTTTAACGCCGCTTGAGAACCAAACAAGGTGCGGGAGAAGACATCATAGCCTTGACGTGTCGTACCAAACCAATGGTCGCTACCTGGAGGTTCGTGAATCGGGTTAATCAGGGATGCGGTGGGATCTTGCAGCCATCCCCATGCTTGAAAAACAGGGGCAAAAATAGCGATGAGGATGAACACCAAGGTAATCACCACTCCCACCGCCATCAGTTTCATGGACAGGCTGGCATATCGGCTAAAACGGAACAGATGAGACAATCGTAGGCGCGTCAGGGTCATGGGTAAGGTTTCCTTGCCAAAAAATCTAATAAAATTGTCTGGTGAGGTTGCCCCAAGGGACGCACCTGACCCGCTATTTCCGAATAAGCCTGACCTGCCTGAATGTCTTCAGGGGTCAATAAACCCAGATCCCAGCCTTCTTGTAATACCAATTGATTCAATTCCACCGTTAACGGCGCGTGGAATATATGACGAATAACGTGGGCATCATTATAGCAATCAAACTTTGCCAATTGGGGCGGAGCATAGCAAATTTCTTCGAGTAATTCTCGCCGCATCGCTTCCTCTGGCGTTTCGCCCGGTTCCATATGACCGCCAAAAAATCCCCAGCACCCCGGATAAAGAATGCCAGGGATGTCGTTCCTAAGCTGCATCAGAAACCGTCCCGAACGGTAGAGAATCGCGATCGCGACTTCAATTGATTGACTCTTCATTCTTACCGATGATGTAGCTTGCTTCTTTTCGGGAGTGAGTATGACAAATCACAAAATTATTCAGGCTTCCGTTCAATCTGTTCTGTTTCCTGAAGATAGAGTTCACCCATTTCCTGTCCACTAATAGGAATACTTTGAAATTGTACCTGTCCTTCAATTACAACCTGATCACCCACATTGGGAAGTTCTTGATTGCTCACCACCCAAATTTTACCCGTGGTATCCTGAACTTGATAAGCGCCGGAGTTCAAAAAGGGGGCTTGGCTAATCACTTGACCTTGCAGGTAAACCACTTCTTGAACAGTTTGATTCGATTGGATCTCACTAATCGCCGTAACATCTACGGTGTGGGCGCTACCCATACCATTCGGACTACCCAGCAGAGGGACATTGCTGCAACTCACCAGTCCTCCTCCAAACAGCAAAGCACACATTGGCAGGAGATAAAACATAGTTAACCTCTGGCGAGTTGAAATTGACGAGCAAAGGCGTGAGCGATGGTCGTTTTGAGCAGACATTGCCATGACTGTTCACCACGCTAAACGGTGTACATCCTGGTTATAGCTTAGATGCTTGAGAATTGAATACTGGGCAGTGACACCACTGCCCGTACAATAATCAAAGTCCTTTGATGTCTTTCAACCTGCCTATGAAATCTGTTTACCCTCAGTTACTGGATGGCAAAGCCCTGGCTCAACGCATTCAAGATCAGCTCAAAGCGGAAGTAGAACGGCTCCAATCAACGTATGGACGCCCCCCTGGATTAGCAGTGCTAATGGTCGGTGATAACCCGGCTAGCGCTGCCTACGTGCGGAATAAAGAACGTGCTTGTGCCAAAGTTGGGATTGCCTCCTTTGGGCAACATTTTCCGGCTGATGTCTCTCAATCCGAGGTCGAGAAAACCATTCATCGCCTCAATCAAGACTTAAACGTCGATGGTATCCTCCTGCAACTTCCTTTACCCGAACATCTAAATGGCGTCTATTTACTCCACCAAATTGATCCCAATAAAGATGTCGATGGACTGCATCCCCTAAATTTAGGGCGTCTGGTACGAGGTGAAACGGGACTGCAAAGCTGCACGCCAGCGGGAGTGATGCGCCTGTTGCGGGAGTACCAGATTGATGTGAAAGGAAAACATGCTGTTGTCGTGGGGCGGAGTATTTTGGTGGGCAAGCCCATGGCGCTAATGTTACTCGAAGCTGATGCTACCGTTACTGTTGCCCATTTGCGGACAAAAAATTTGCCTGAACTGATTCGTCAGGCAGATATCTTGATTACTGCTGCCGGATGCCCTAATTTAATTACGGCGGATCAGGTTAAACCGAATGCCATTGTGATTGATGTGGGTATCAATCGCGTCACCGATACTCAAGGAAAATCCCGCCTCGTGGGTGATGTGGATTTTGACGCCGTTCGGGATATGACCCAATTTATCACGCCGGTGCCTGGTGGCGTTGGACCGATGACGGTGACGATGTTATTGCAAAATACTGTTTTGAGCTATACCAGGGTTCACTCATAACGCGCCTAGGCTCGTAGAATTGTTAAGACAGTACACAGACGATTTAAGGAATGATGGCATGGTAGCAACAGATGGGCGACCTGCCCCCAATGGGGAATCCCCAGCCTTTGATTTATCGACCTATTTAAAAGAGCGCCAAGCTCAAGTGGAGGAAGCTTTAGACCGTTCTTTGCCCCGGGGTTATCCGGAAAAGATTTATGAGGCAATGCGCTATTCTCTCTTAGCTGGGGGGAAACGGTTGCGTCCGATTCTTTGTCTGGCAACCTGTGAACTGGTGGGTGGCACAATTGAGATGGCAATGCCAACCGCTTGCGCTTTGGAAATGCTCCACACCATGTCGTTAATTCATGATGATCTCCCCGCTATGGATAACGATGACTACCGTCGGGGTAAACTCACCAATCATAAGGTTTACGGTGAGGATATGGCGATTCTGGCTGGCGATGGTTTGCTGGCGTATGCATTTGAATATGTCGCCACCCAAACCCAAGGCGTTCCAGCCGAGCGGGTATTGCAGGTGATTGCTCGTCTAGGTCGAACCGTGGGCGCAACTGGATTGGTTGGGGGTCAAGTGGTTGATTTGGAATCAGAGGGAAAATCGGATATTCAAGAGGAAACCCTCAATTACATTCACACCCATAAAACCGGAGCGTTGCTGGAAACTTGTGTCGTCTGTGGTGGAATTTTGGCAGATGCAACCGATGCGGATATAGAACGTCTGTCTCGCTATGCTCAAAATATTGGCTTAGCGTTTCAAATTATCGATGATATCCTGGACATCACCGCGACTCAGGAGGAATTAGGCAAAACGGCGGGGAAAGACCTGCAAGCGCAGAAAGCGACATATCCTAGCCTCTGGGGACTAGAGGCTTCTAAAGCTAAAGCTCAAGAGTTGATTGAAGAGGCTATTGCCCAACTTGAACCGTTTGGTGAGCGCTCTCAACCCTTAATTGCTCTGGCTGATTTCATTACCGCACGGACGTATTAGGTGTTTGTCAGGGAATAGGGAATAGGGAACAGGGATTTCAAGAGCAACTCCTTTGATTTGTAACTGCTCAAACATCCGTAGATCAACAACAAATTTTAACTGAAACACGATGCAGGATTTTGGCAACATCCTAAACAACCAGGTACTGCTGGTTGCGCTGATTGCTTGTTTAGTGGCTCAACTGCTTAAGCTACTGGTCGAGTTAACGAAAGATCGGAAATTTAATCTCCGCACCTTGGTGACAACTGGCGGGATGCCTAGCGCTCATTCAGCGCTGGTTACCGCCTTGGCTGCGGGTGTGGGGCAAACAATGGGATGGGCGTCTCCTGATTTTGCGATCGCGACGATTTTTGCTGTAATTGTTATGTACGATGCCGCAGGCGTTCGACAAGCCGCAGGTAAGCAAGCTCGTATCCTTAATCAAATTATTGATGAGTTATTTCAAGAAGGCAAAGAGTTTAATGAGGATCGTCTGAAAGAATTGCTGGGGCATACCCCGTTTCAAGTGATTGTGGGTTCAATCTTAGGGGTACTCATTTCTTGGTTAGCTGCCCCAGCTTATTGTTTTTAGAGTTGAGGTTGAACGGAAGCCTCGGTTAAGAGACAGAGGCTAAAGAGGCGATGGGGTCAGGAATTGTATCCGAGGGTGCCTGAAATTCTCCAGTTTTGACGAATTCTAAGCGCAGCTTTAACCAAGTGATAAACTTGGGGTTGGTTGAAATAACAGCGGCGGCGGGTTGAGGACAGTCTTGTTTGACTTGCGCCATTTCTGGAGCTTCTAAAAAGGCGGGTTGTTTGACCAGCCAAAAGTCAATCTCTTTTCCCTTATCCTGGTAGTCTTTGGTTCGTTCTCTGATAACTTCTTCAAAGGGTTCTTCTTCAAGTAAGAAGCGTTGACTGGCGACTAGATAGTAATAGGTTTGCATGGTTTTAATTGGGTGATTGGTGAACAGGTGATTGGGGAAGATGCTTCGTTTCGCTAGTCGGGCAAGCTTTTGACTTTAGTGGTTCATTTATGGGTGGGGAGTTCATTTATGGGTGGGGAGTTCATTTATGGGTGGG
>CAZNNK010000551.1:0-4957 GCA_964574085.1 uncultured Coleofasciculus sp. | reverse complement strand
GGCTTGCACCGCAAACAGCCAATGGACATCGGGATGGATTTTGTACAGTAAAGCGAGTCCATAGAGAATCCAATCCGCGTGACCGCCCATAAAATGGTAACCCCAGAAGGAAACAACCGGGGTTTGTCCCTGGCTAATCAGGTAAGTCGCTTGGTCAAAATACCCCAAATCAAAAGCAGTGGATTGAAATAAGGCATGCCGTAAGCTGCTGCATATCAATAAGATAAAAGCACTTACCGCTATAGCAGATATAACCGTATTAAGTGACCGACCTGTTGCCATACTACTCCCAGGGAGTTATAATTAACTATCTCCACTATTTTCCTAGAAAAGCAGGTTTAGTCAAGTTATCGGACTTAGCGGTAAAACCCGCCCCCATATCCCTACTTCCCGCTTTCCCCAACTCAAAATCCCCGAAACAGGATTAACCCAGTCTGAAATAAACCGATCACTACACCCAAAATCCCACCTAAATTAACAATCGCTTGTAATTCATTTTTGACAATCACTTTAACGGCAACTTCCAAGGATTCCGGCGACGTGCCTCTTACCCGTTCCACAATGACCTGATCAATTGATAAAATCGGAATAGCCTGAGTCACCAGTTTTTCTAAATCTTCTTCCAGATAACGCTCCAACACTAATGCCAGTTCTTGACTAATCAGTTCCATCGAACTGGTCATAATTGCTGACTCTCGCAGTCGGTTTAAGATTAAGACCGCTACCTTTTCCCAGTCAATAGATTGACTTAAACCCTGCAAAAACTCGCTACCCTGCTCTCGGATATAAGTGCGTACTGCATCCCGCATGGTTTTGCGTAACTGTCGCACCGTAGACACAGGCAAATTTTGTAGGGATAGAGTTTGCAGCCATAACTGTAGCCGTTCACGGGCACCCAAGGCGGTCAATAATTCTTTCAGACGCGCATTCGTTTCCTCTTTTTCATCTAAGCAATAGGTTCGCAAACGGGTGAGAGTATTGCGTAGTCCAAATAAATTGGCAACAATCCAATAGGTGCCACTTGTCTTCTCGCGAAACCCTTCATCAATAATTTGAATATTGCGATCCGTTAAAAAATCAATAATCCCTTGACGCAGCACATCAGGCGGTAATGCCACTTGCAGAATCCACTGGGAAAGCTGTTGCGCTTGTTGCTCATTCAGTTGAAACTCCAGCAAAATTTGGTCAAAAATTTGGTTAAGCTGGGCTTCTAAAAAATTCTCGCGACGGGCTAAAACTTTGAGTAAACGGGGCAAGGATTCTCCTAATAAGTCGTGGAGGATAGCCGCGAGAATCTTAGCGGTTTTCTGTTCCTTATCCAACTGGACTTGTTCCAACGCTAGGTTGAGCATCCACAGAATTGCCCCCCGTACCCGTTCCCGATGCAGTAGACGCCGTGCGAGTCGTTGCATCTCCGACGGGGTTAATAGAGAACCCATGATGGTATCGGATACCCGTTTTGCCAAGCGTTCCTGGTTATGAGGAATTAAACCGGGTGTAAACGGTAACCGCCGCTTGCCAATGTAAATGGGGCGGTAGGGACGGAATAGCATCTTAATGGCTAAATCATTGGTGAAATAGCCAATAATTCCCCCTGCGATTGGAGGCAAGAACAACAGCCACAGGTTTGATAAATTCAAAACAGCAATCGGCGTAATACAGAACGGACAATCAAGGATGGGAAAGAAAAAGTCATCTAGAGACGCGATATGTCTGTCGCATCTGTCAAAAAACTTAATGGTGAGGATTAACTTTGGCGTTGTTTAATCCCCAATCCCTGATCCCCATTTTACGCTCTACGGTTTCCTGATGACCAAAACACCCATCATTCCCCCAGCGATGGGATAGTGAGTGGCGCGGCTAAATCCCGCATGATGGGCAAGTTCAACTTGCTGTTTTCCGTTGGGAAATCGCTCTAGGCTGGGAGTGATGTAGGCATATTCTTGTTCTAAGCCCAAGGATTTAGCACGGGGTACGACGATTGTGTCGAGATACCATTGCTGAAACTGACGTAGGGGTGGGTGTTGAGGACGATGAAAGTCTAGGATAGCCGCCTTTGCCCCCGGTTTGAGAACTCGGTACAGTTCCTGCAAACAACCGGGAATATCGGTAACATTCCGCAAACCATACCCCATGGTGGCACCGTGGAAAAAATTATCCTGGAAGGGTAAATCGAGAGCATCAGCTTCAATCCAGTGAAGGGTTAAGGGGGGATAATGATAAGTTGCCCTAGCTTTTGCGATCGCGAGTAGCCGAGGCGAAAAATCAACCCCATACACCTGACCCGTTGCACCCACGTCTCGTGCGAGCAGTTCGGCTAAATCGCCACTCCCACAGCATAAATCTAACCCAATCTCACCGGGCTCTAGATCGCACCACTTCACCGCCATCCGTTTCCAGATCCGGTGTTGACCTAAACTTAACCACTGGTTGAGTTGGTCGTAAACGGGGGCGATGCGGTCAAATAAGTGGCGAATTTCTGATGGGGAATGGTCATTTGTCATTTGTCATCGGTTCGGGAACAGGGAACGGGGAATGGGGGAAGCTGGGGGAGATGAGGGCGGGTTTTGAATAAACTTTATCATCAACCGCGCCACAAAAATCCCTAAACCCGCCCCTACAGATTCAACACTCAACGACTGGTTGCGATCGCTAAACCGACCTGCTGGGCGGATAGGTGGATGAGTTTTAGCTCATCTTCACTGAGTTTACGCGCCTGTTGTTGCCATTGGAGGGAGAGTAGAGCGAGGAGTTCGCTGCGGTGGATGATCGGAATTAGCAGGTGGGCTTTTATGCCAATTTTCTGGTAATACTCTGTGGCATCTTTGGGTGTTGCACCGGGGGTGTTAATCCAGACTTGCAGTTGATGATTAGCGATCGCGTCTGGCAAGAGGGGATCGGATTCTAGGGGGTTGACAAGGGATTCATCTTGGCTGTATTTACCTTTTACATCTATCAAATGATCGCCTTCTACTACTTGCAGGATACAAGCGTCTGTGCCAAAGCTGTCACTAAATACTTTGGCGATTTGGGGTAAACTGCTTTCTAGGCTGTCTGAATCTTGCGCCACTTGCACCAAGGTTTCCATGAGCGCCATTTGAGCATGGGCTCGCTGCAATTCTTCGGTGCGTTGCTTCAGGAGTTCGTAGGTTTGAACTGCCCGCTCCACAACGGTTTTGAGTTCATTCGGGTCCCAGGGCTTGGTAATATAGCGATAGACTTGTCCAGCATTAATCGCTTCCACTAAGTCTTCCACATCCGTAAACCCGGTTAAGATAATCCGCATGGTATCCGGAAACTCGGGGACAGTTTTGCTCAAAAACTCCGTCCCTTTCATTTCTGGCATCCGCTGATCAGAAATAATCACGGCGACTTCTCCCTCATTGGAAAGGATAGAGAGGGCTTGAGCGCCACTTTCGGCTCTGAATACGTTAAACTGACGCCGGAAGGTGCGGTAGAGGAGATCCAGGTTATCGGGTTCATCATCTACCACAAGCATTTTCGGTTTTTGTGATCGCTCCAAACTCATGAACTGACGAGTGATATTATCAAAATTAGGGTTCACCTTGTCCATAACACTACAACAAACTCCAAGCGAGTAAGTTTGAACCGGCGAGCCACAAGGGTAAGGCTATTTTGGTCTTTCCTGTTGCCCAATCGATGTAAACTGTCTTAACCTTAAGCTTTTTATCTAACCCTAGCTAGTTTTTACTTAAATCTATTACTATTTAATCACGAGAAATTTGAGACATCTGATAACTCAAAAAATACGGCAAGCTTTTCTTCCCATTATGACTGAAATATCACCTGGAAATCCTCACCATAATCCTCAAGCTAACTCAGAGACAGTAGATGCTGAAGATGCTGATGCACTAATTCAGTTGCTCAGGCGCAAAGAAAGTAACTGGGTGGAGTGGGGACAAGCATGTCAACAACTCCAAAGTGCTGGCTATAGTTCCCAAGCCGTTTTTGAACAAACGGGGTTTGAGCCAATTCAACAGAATCAAGTCATTGTAGCATCTCAGGTCTATGAAACGTTAGTCAAAGCGGGAGTATCGGAGGCGGTGCGATCGCGCTTTGATCGGACGGGGAGTGATATCCTCTATGAGTTGCGGATTCTCACCCAACCGGAACGAGCCGCTGCCGCTGAGTTTATTGTTGCCAGAAATCTGGATGCTGATGGTGCCCGTGAGGTGGCAAAAGCGATGAAAGAGTTGTCGCGTCGCCGTACCCTACCGGAAGGATTTTCGGATCATCCCGGTGATGCTGTGGCTTACCAATACTGGAAACTTGCCCAACAACAGCAGAATTTACAAGAGCGATCGCGTTTAGTCGCACGGGGGTTAATGTTTGCTCATAGCCAATCGTCGCGGGAAGAAATTGAGCAGTTACTTACAGAACCTTTTGCAAGGAACCGCCGTCGAGCGCCCCGTTTGCCCTTCTATCGTGTGGAAGCGAGTGAACAATTACCGCGATTGATCCCATTGGTGGGAGAGTTTCCGGTAACGACGGCTGAGTTCCAGCAGGTGGAGAGGGTGAAGACAAAGGGAGCGTTTCAGATTGTCGAGTCTACCCATCAGCACCCGATTGTAGCCATCCCCGGTTGGCAAATTGTGGCAAAGGCACAAGAACCTGTGGCAATTTTGGGTAATATCACTCAGCTTCCCAAGCAAGAGAATGAAAAATCAGAAGCGGTGTTGCTGATTGTTGACCGAAAAACACCAGAATGGGATGCCGATAGTTATTATATGGTTGATCAATCGGGAACATTAGCGATCCAGTGGTTTTCGGAACAACCCGATATACCGTTACTGGGACAGCTAATTCTGGTCTTGCGTCCCAAGAAAATTCTCGATGAACCATTGAGTCGGGATCTATGGCAAATTGACGAGTAGGTTATTTGTCATTGGTCAAAACACTGATTTCACGGATTTATTGGAGAGATAGGGGTAGGGAG
>CAZNNK010000550.1:0-4974 GCA_964574085.1 uncultured Coleofasciculus sp. | reverse complement strand
GCTATGGGGTTTGACTGGGTTTTGCAGGTTCTGATTAATCGTATCCCGCAGGATCGCCACACCTTCATTACGCGATGCGACTAATGGTGTTACCGGACAACCTAGGCGTTCTGATAGGAGAACGGTATCGATGCGGATACCCCGATCCTGCGCCACATCGGTCATGTTCAGCGCCACCACCAAGGGTAGGCGCATTTCCATGATTTGGGTAGTCAGATACAGGTTCCGCTCTAAGTTAGAAGCGTCAACAATATTAACCACTAAGTCGGCTTCGCCAGTAAGCAGGTAATCTCTGGCAATGATTTCATCGAGTCCAGTGTCTTGGTCTTCAGCATCCAAGGAATAGACGCCTGGTAGATCAACAACGGTAATATTCTCGTCGCGATCGCGATAGTTCCCTTCCTTGCGCTCAACGGTGACTCCGGGCCAATTCCCGACGCGCTGGGTGGCACCGGTTAAGGCGTTAAATAGGGTGGTTTTGCCGCAGTTGGGATTACCGACTAGAGCAATAGTCCGCTTATGCATTCTCATTCACCTCTTCAATACAAAGGACATCGGCTTCGTGTCGGCGTAAGCTCAGGTTAAATCCCCGCACTTCGATTTCAATCGGGTCCCCTAGGGGCGCATGGCGGATCACAGTGAACTCGGTTCCGGGTGTCAATCCCATGGCTAGTAATTTGCCCTTGTAACCTCCAGTCCTTTTCTCGTAGCCAACAATACGCCCTTTGCTACCGACGGTTAAATTGCGGAGATATGTGTCTGTATTCATTGCTTTTCCCTGTTTACAAGCGTTCATTTGATGCGGTTGAGTCACCAGAATTTTGTTCGCCATACCTGCTCCCAAACCAATACGGTTATCCCCGAAGGCGACGATCACTGAGCCACTGGGAACGCAGCTCACCACCTGAACTTGAATACCTGGTGTTAACCCGAGGCTCAGAAGGTGACTGATGCCGCCTTTGCCTTTGAACCCGATAATTGACACGCGATCGCCAGCACGAGTCCTCGCTAAAGGGAAATTAGTCTCGGCATCGAACCGCTTATGGGCTAAGTCCTGATAGAACTCAACGATGTTGTCTTCGTCCCCAGAGGGTTCAGAGGTTTGTCCGAAAAAAGAAAACCCCCATCCTTTACGCTGTCGGTTGCGCTGGCGTCGGTGATTTGAGTGTCTGTTGGCTGCCATGGCATGCTCCTGATTAAGAGTATTGTTTTATAACGATTTCCCTTTATTAACAATTTTTTTGAATAATTAATTTGGGTTTGGGCAGGCTAGATGGGAAAAACTCGATGCAGGGAGTACACCCACAAGACTTAGGCTTTGGGGTTTTCCCGTGAAAGACCCCTAAACTCCATTCCCGTCCAAATTGGCGGCATTAGATTCAAATAATTGTCTTATAGATAATAAAGTAAATGAGATGCGATCGCAATAGGTTAGGCGTGGCTGCATGTAGAGACGTGCCATGGCGCGTCTGGGCGGGCGCGAGTTACATCTGGGTCAAGATAGGTAAAACCCGCCCCTACAAACCATGCCCTCGAAGATTTTCCAGCTCGTTTGTACTCAACTGGGCTTGACAGTGCTGCAACTTATGCCAAAGGGACTCGATTTGCTCAAACGCCTGATCGGGAGACAATTTACCCGCTGTTTGCAAGTTGCAAATATAGCTGACTCGCTGGGCAAACTCTTGCAGATTGGCATTCAGTACCATATGCTCCGGCTTGACGGCTCCGCGATAACGGGCACGGGGATACAGAAAGTTGTGTTTGGATTGCTGCATGGCTACCGCTCCCCGACTATTGCGATTAATTTTTAATTACAGATTAGTTAACCTCAACTTTACCTGATTGTCAAGTGAACCTTGATCGTGGCGCGATCGCATTATTTGCCATAGCAATTGTAGTGTTGACCTACAGTAGCCAGTTGTTCAGCGCAGACATTTTGCAACTCAAGAGCCATTCATCCCTTGGCTAGGGGCTGTGATTAGCTAGGAACACCTCTTCTGTTAATCCAACAATCAGTTGAGAAAGATTCTTAACCTGTTGTCGTCTCATTCCAGCTCCAATCAGAAAGTTAGGCAGGTAGTGAACTCAGCCTAAGTCAGAAAACCCTGACAATCACGTTGATTGAACTCATTACTAAAACAGAAGCAGGTCAGTTTTGTCATAAAACTTAATACTAGCTTGTTGATAATTTCTCTAAACTAGCGCTATCTTGTTGAATATCTTTCGCAACAGCTTGCACACCTCAATCAACGAACAGACTTATGCAAACCTATGAAAATCCAGACGTAAAGTACGATTGGTGGGCAGGCAATGCCCGATTTGCCGATCTCTCTGGCTTATTCATTGCCGCCCACGTTGCTCAAGCAGCCCTAATCACCTTCTGGGCAGGCGCATTCACCCTGTTTGAGATATCCTGGTTTGACCCCACCCTGGCGATGGGCGAACAAGGGCTAATTTTGCTTCCCCATCTGGCAACTCTGGGATTAGGCGTTGGCGATGGCGGTCAAATTGTCGATACCTATCCCTACTTTGTTGTGGGTGCAGTTCATTTGATTTCATCGGCGGTTTTGGCAGCCGGGGCGCTATTTCACACGTTTAAAGCACCGGAGAACTTAAAAGACGCCAAGGGTTGGGCAAAGAGGTTTCATTTTAAGTGGGACAACCCGAAACAGTTGGGGTTAATTCTGGGACATCATCTCCTCTTCTTAGGAGCAGGGGCATTATTACTCGTTGCCAAAGCGATGTACTGGGGGGGACTTTATGATGCGACGACTCAAACCGTTCGCCTGATTACCCAACCGACGCTTGATCCTCTGGTTATCTACGGCTACCAAACCCACTTTGCCAGTATCAGTAGTTTAGAAGACTTGGTCGGAGGGCATATCTATGTCGGCGTGATGCTGATTGCGGGGGGCATCTGGCACATTTTAGTTCCGCCTTTCAATTGGACAAAGAAAGTGTTGATTTTTTCCGGCGAGGCAATTTTGTCCTATTCCCTGGGTGGCATTGCATTAGCGGGGTTTGTCGCTGCCTATTTCTGTGCTGTCAATACCTTAGCCTATCCGGTTGAGTTTTACGGCGCTCCCTTAGAGGTGAAACTAGGGATTGTGCCTTATTTTGCCGATACGGTTAAATTACCCCTAGGCGAACATACATCGCGTTGCTGGCTCGCCAATGCTCACTTCTTCCTGGCATTCTTTTTCCTGCAAGGGCATTTGTGGCACGCCCTGCGAGCCATTGGATTTGATTTCCGCCGCGTGGAGCGGGCATTAAATTCGGTTGAAGTTTAAGTCTTCCTCACACGATGAGGGGTTTCTATGGATGATTGAAGCCCCTCTTTCTTTAAAAGAAATAAGTAGTCGGACAAAAGAAAACCGCACTGTATTAATTTTCGTAAATTGCCCTCAAACCCTTACTGTTCCCTAATCTCAACCGTTAACTTTAATTTGGTCCACCTACTTACACCAATACGATTATGAATTGTCCTTGTTGTTCGGGAAAGTTACTACAACACATCGGTCGAACTGGACTGTATTGGTATTGCTTAGATTGTCGTCAATCCATGCCAATTTTGTCCGATCCGTGTCGCTCATTCTTGCCAGAACATTATTCCTCAACATTCAGTAGTAAATCTCGATTAGCGATCCCAGCCAAGCCCAAACAGTCTTGTCAGAAAACAGCTTGAGGGATCAAGGTTCAAACATAGCGTTTTTCTTGGGTTATGGAAATGTCTAAATCTCCCGATGCACTTTGGCTCCATGTCAGTCCAGCTTTAGCACGATTTGATAGTCCCTTACTGAGTCATCTGTCTGAGTATAGCGCGATCGCTCGGTGGCACTATTACCAAACATTGGACGAACCAACATCTCTAGACGCCGCCTTGGTATTACTCCATGACTATCTCAAGTCTGGTGATCGCCCCCTGCATCTTCTCGGACATGGCACAAGCGGATTGTTAGGACTCCTGTATGCTCATCGCTATCCTGAACGTGTGCGATCGCTAACGCTTCTGTCTGTCGGCGTTTATCCGGCGGTAGATTGGCAAGCACACTATTACGTTCAGCGTCAAAAGCTGTTCTTCCCCCGCGACGTTGTGTTAACGCAAATGGTTTATAACCTGTTTGGCTGTCACTGTCCCCTGATGGTACGAAAACTCATACCCGTTCTCAAGCAGGATTTAATTAGTTCATTATCCCCTCATTCGTTATATCAGCGCCTGAGTATTCCAGCGGCGGAAGTGCCTGTTCCCTTGTTCGTTTGTGGTAGCCGTGATGATGTCGTGATTGACTCGGATTTACTCCTGGGATGGTATCCCTGGTTAAAACAGAATGATCGCCTCTGGCAATGTGCCAATGGACGCTACTTCTTCCATTATTTTCATCCGCAACAAGTGAGTGAGCAAATTGTAAATTTCTGGACATCTCTGGGTTTATCCGATTCAACTCCTTATTCATTAGAAATTCATCCATCTGAACAGTCTAACTCTATTGGAATTCAACCGTTTCCGCGAGGTAATGATGCGTAGTGAAGTTTCTGTACTAATCACTAATTTGCCCATGATTCTCTGTCCAATTCTGATCTGTAGCCTACTCGTCATCTTGTGCTTATCCATTTGCGCCGCTGTTCGAGATGGGATAACTCGACTCAAACGATTGCATCAAGTTCCTTGTAGCCACTGTGCCTTTTTTACAGGAGATTATCGCCTTAAATGTACCGTGCATCCGAGCAAGGCTTTATCGGAAGAAGCAATTGGCTGTTTAGACTACGAACCAATCGCTACATCGCCTCGATCTAACGGTGTACATTCCCCATGTTTTTGTGCCAAAACGACAACTAATCACACCTCGACATGTTTGCCCATTAACCATCAATAAGCCGATGTCTTTATCCACGTTAATCCCCTCTGCATTTCCCACCCATCTGCATGTTGTGTATCCCCAAAAAGCGTTTAATCGCAAAGACTTGCTACCTCTG
>CAZNNK010000549.1:0-5029 GCA_964574085.1 uncultured Coleofasciculus sp. | reverse complement strand
CCCATCTCCCCCATCTCCCCCATCTCCCCCATCTTCCCCATCTCCCCCATCTCCCTACACCCCTGCACCCGCACCCGAAACCTTATCATGTCTGATCAGGATATCGTTCTCAACGCCAAAACCTACGAGTCACTCCAAGCAGAATTGACCGATCTGCGATCGCGTGTGGCGCAATTGGAAGCAGCCAGAATGCCAGAACCGACTCAAGTTGCCCAGCAAAAGGCGCTGTTGGCTGTGGTGACGAAAATTCGGGAATCTCTGGATTTGGAGAGCATCTTTAAATCAACCGCCACAGAAGTGCGTCAACTGCTAAATGCGGATCGGGTGGGGATGTTTCGCTTTGATCCAGAGTCGGGCTGTCGCCGGGGGGAAATTGTCTCCGAAGATGTGGTGTCGCCGTTTACGTCTGCTATCGCCACCAAAGTTGAGGATGACTGTTTTGGCGAAAAACATGCGACTCATTATCAGCAAGGGCGGATTTGGGCGACTGAAGATATCTATGCCCTAAATTTACCGGATTGTCACATTGCTATTCTCTCCCGTTTCCAAGTTCGAGCCAACTTGGTGGTACCCTTACTTAAGGGGAATCAACTTTGGGGGTTGCTGTGTATTCATCAATGTTCGCGCCCCCGCCAATGGCGCAGTAATGAAATGGAGTTTGTCCGTCAAATTGCCATTCATTTAGGCGTGGCGTTACAGCAAGCGGAGTTTGTGGCTCAACTCCAGATGCAGTCGGAATTATTGACGAAAGCGGTTAATCAAGCGGTTGAACGGGAAAAAGCGGTTGCAGCGATTATTGATAAGATTCGGCGATCGCTTGATATTAATACCATATTCCAGACGACAACCCAGGAAGCACGACACTTACTCAATACGGATCGGGTGGCAATTTATCGGTTTAATCCCGATTGGAGTGGTGAATTTGTGGTTGAATCGGTGGCTGAGGGCTGGAAATCGTTAGTCCAAGCGCAATATCAAGACCCACAGATATGTCAAAATATTAGCAATTGTAGTATTACGTCTTTCGCCAATCCTCAAATTCTTGATACCTATCTACAGCAAACTGAAGGCGGGGATTTTATTAAAGGGGAAGTGTTCCGGGTTTGCAGTGACATTTACACCGCCGGGTTTTCGGATTGCTATATTCAGAGCTTAGAACGCTATCAGGCAAGAGCATACACGATTATTGCGATTTATAAAGGTAAAATCCTCTGGGGACTTTTAGCCGCGTTTCAAAATTCCGCCCCGCGATCGTGGCATGAAACCGATATTAATTTTCTAGTGCAAATTGGCGCTCAATTAGGGGTAGCGATTCAACAGGCTGAACTCCTCGGAAAAGCCCAGCGGCGATCGGCAGAACTGCAAACCACACTGGAGGCGCAATTACAACAACGGGCGGATGAATTAGCCCAGGAAGCGGAACGGGAACGGGCGTTAGCTCAGGTGATTGATAAAATTCGCCAAACCTTAGATTTAGATACGATTTTCCAAACGGCGGCTACCGAAGTGCGGCAATTGTTGGATGTTGAACGCATTGCGATTTATAAATTCCGCGAGGATTATTTCGGGGATTTTATTTTTGAATCGGAATCTGGCGATTTACCTAAACTGGTGGGGAGTGCTTGGGATGATACCTATTTGAGCGAACATAAAGGGGGTCGATTACGCGACAATGAAGCGTTTGTTGCGGATGATATTTATAACGCTAATTTAAGTGATTGTCATCTTGAAACCTTAGAATCATTTGGGATTAAATCCTTTGCTGTTGTGGCGTTGTTTAAAGGGGAAACTCTCTGGGGATTGCTGAGTGCGTTTCAACATAGTCAATCCCGTCCTTGGCAAGACCGGGAAGTCAAGTTACTCATGCAAGTGGCAGCCCAATTGGGAGTCGCATTGCAACAGTCAGAATATTTAGAATTGTTGCAAGCGCAAGCCGTCCAGCAAGCCAAAGCCGCTGAACAGGCACGGGCATTAGCGCGGGTGATTGAAAGCATTCGCCAAACCTTAGATATTGATCAGATTTTTAGTACGACAACCCAAGAAGTCCGGCAAATTCTTAACTGCGATCGCGTCGTGGTTTATCGATTTAATCCGGACTGGAGTGGAGATTTTGTCTCCGAATCCGTAGCATCCGGTTGGTCGCCTTTAGTCGGTTCTGAGCTGACAAGCGTTTGGTCAGATACCTGTTTACAAAAAAATCAAGGGGGTCGATTTAAAAATCATGAAAATCTTGTCGTTAATGATATTTACCAAAGGATTTACTCGACCTGTCATGTCAAATTGTTAGAGGGATTTCATATCAAAGCTTACTGTTTAAGCCCGGTTTTTGTCGGCGACAAGCTGTGGGGATTATTAGGGGCGTATCAAAATTCCAGTCCCCGTCACTGGAACGCCGCAGAAATTAGTTTACTGACACAAGTGAGTAATCAGTTAGGCGTAGCGCTACAACAAGCCGCCCTCATGGCTCAACTCAAAGATGCCAAGGAAGCGGCTGATGCGGCGAACCGGGCTAAAAGTGAGTTTTTAGCGAATATGAGCCATGAACTACGGACTCCCTTGAATGCGATTCTGGGTTTTACCCAAGTGATGACCCGCGACTCGACGTTAACTCCAACTCAGCAGGAGTATCTTGGCATTATTGCTCGCAGTGGTGAGCATTTACTCACGCTGCTCAACGATGTCTTAGAAATGTCTAAAATAGAAGCGGGTCGGATTACGCTGAATGAAACCAGTTTTGATCTCTATCGCTTACTCAAAAGTTTAGAAGAAATGCTCCAGCTTAAAGCCGCTTCCAAGGGCTTACAGCTTATCTTTAATTGTGACCCAGAGGTTCCCCAATACGTGCGGACGGATGAGAGTAAGCTACGTCAGGTTTTAATTAATTTATTGGGGAATGCGATTAAATTTACAGATGAAGGGAGTGTCACCTTGCATGTAGAGACGTGCCATGGCACGTCTCTACAGGAACGGCGTATAATTGCCCAATCCCCAATTCCCAATCCCCAATCCCTAATCACCTTTGAAGTCGAAGACACAGGTCCGGGAATTGCCCCAGCCGAACTTGATACCTTGTTTGAAGCCTTTATCCAAACCGAAGCCGGACGCAAATCGCAAGAAGGCACAGGATTAGGTTTACCCATTAGCCAAAAATTTGTCCAACTGATGGGAGGAAGCATCGCCGTCAGCAGTGTTTTGGATCAGGGAACAACGTTTCGGTTTACGATTAAGGTGAGTCCGGCTCAAGCGGCTGACATTGAGAGCCAAGAGTCTAAACGAGTGATTGGTTTAGCCCCCAATCAACCCACCTATCGAATTCTGATTGCTGATGATAAATGGGAAAGTCGGGTGTTGCTGGTTAATTTAATCGCACCGATGGGGTTTGAGGTGCAGGAAGCGAAAAATGGACAGCAAGCCGTTGAATGTTGGCAACGTTGGCAACCTCATCTAATCTGGATGGATATGCGGATGCCTGTGATGGATGGTTATGAAGCCACTCGGCGAATTCGACAATCGTTGTCCGGTCAAGCTACGGTAATTATCGCCTTGACTGCCAGTGTTTTCGATAAACAGCGATCGGTTGTTTTGTCGGCTGGCTGCGACGATTTTGTCAGCAAGCCGTTTCGGGAAGAGGTTATCTTTGAAAAAATGGCGCAACATTTAGGGGTGCGTTATTTGTATGCTGAAACTAAACCCCCCTCTCTCCCATCGCCGGATACGTCGCCAGCCCCCTTGCAGGAAACTGCCCTACAAGAAGCGTTGGCACAAATGCCGACTGAATGGCTGGCACAACTGCACAAAGCTGCACTCAGCGCTAGAGAGAAAGTGATAATTCAGCTTATTGCCCAAATTCCTGAGGAGCAACTATCTCTGGCTCAAACCTTGACTCAATGGGTTAACGCCCTTTCTTTTGATCGCATAGTGGATTTAACACAGCCCCTAATTCATGAGTGAACGTCAATCTCAAGCCATCAAGGGAGACATATTAATTGTCGATGATATCCCTGATAATTTACGTATCTTGTTTACCATGCTGGCGAACCAAGGCTATGAAGTTCGTCGGGTCATTAGTGGGAAACAGGCACTGAATGCGGTTAATACTGATCCGCCGGATTTAATTTTGCTGGATATTAAAATGCCGGAAATGGATGGGTATGAAGTTTGTCAACGCTTGAAAGCTGACGAACAAACTGCCGAAATTCCAGTGATTTTCTTGAGCGCCCTTGATGAAGTCTGGGATAAAGTAAAAGCCTTTGAAGTGGGTGGCGTAGACTATATTACTAAACCCTTTCAACTAGAAGAAGTGATAGCGCGGGTTAAAACCCAACTAACTTTACGCCATATTCAACAGCAACTGCAAGCCCAAAACGCCACGCTAGCAGAGGCAAAAGAAGCCGCAGAAGCCGCTAATCGGGCTAAAAGTGAATTCCTAGCAACCATGAGCCATGAAATCCGCACCCCTCTGAATGCGGTGATTGGCTTAACCGGAATTTTAGAGAATACGAAGCTGGACAACCACCAACAAGACTTGGTAGAAACGATTCGTCAAAGTGGGGAAACGCTATTGACGACGATTAATGATGTGCTTGATTTTGCCAAGATTGAGTCGGGTAAACTCGAACTTGAATTCAAACCCTTTAATCTGCGTGACTGTCTGGAAAGCTCGGTTGATCTGTTTGCGCCCAAAGCGGTGCAAAAGGGATTGGAATTAACGTACTTTATTGACCCAGACGTTCCCACCCATCTGATCGGAGATGTCACCCGGCTGCGCCAAATTATCATCAATTTGTTGAGTAATGCAATTAAATTTACAGATGTGGGAGAAGTTAGCGTTTTGGTGAAGGTTGAACATCACTATGTCACCGATTCTAGTCAAAATCAGGATAGCGAGACTTCGCCAATGGTTTGTCTTTTGTTTTCGGTAAAAGACACGGGCATTGGTATCCCTAAAGACCGCTTTAACCGCTTATTCCAACGCTTCAGTCAACTGGATTCTTCAACGACTCGCCAGTATGGTGGTACGGGATTGGGT
>CAZNNK010000548.1:0-5057 GCA_964574085.1 uncultured Coleofasciculus sp. | reverse complement strand
GGCATGTAGATATGTTTACCCGAAAAGCCAATGCTGATGCTCCGACCATCGTAGACCATAGTCCCCATTGTCGGACGATTCGTTTAAAAGCCGGTCCTGAGGCATTTGTCCCACGGGATAAAATCTTTGGCTATACCGGGGAGTTCTTAGATAATCTGCTGCGGTTTCAGGAGTGGGAAGGGGTTCCCTATTCCCTAGTGCATACCAACTATTGGATTTCCGCTTGGGTAGGGATGCAGTGGAAAAAGCGGCAATCGATTCCCCAAGTTCATACCTACCATTCTCTCGGTGCGGTAAAGTATCAGTCAGTTGAAGCGATCCCGATGATTGCAGGGACTCGCTTGGACGTGGAAAAAGCGGTGTTAGAGACAGCCGAACGAACTGTGGCAACATCTCCCCAGGAAAGAGACCATATGCGATCGCTGGTTTCGAGTAAGGGTCATATTCAGATCATTCCCTGTGGGACAGACATTGAACGCTTTGGGGCAATTGACCGCACTCAAGCCAGACAACAATTAGGATGGCATCCTGATCAGAAAATCATCTTTTATGTGGGACGCTTTGATCCACGTAAGGGCATAGAAACCTTAGTTCGCGCTGTGGGTTGCTCCCAAATACGCTATGATCCCCAAGTAAAACTGATGATTGGTGGGGGGTCTCGTCCTGGTCAAAGTGATGGAATTGAGCGAGAACGGATTGAGGCGATTGTCAATGAACTGGGGATGAGAGATATTACCACATTTACCGGACGCATTAGCGATGAACTTCTCTCGGTTTATTATACGGCGGCTGATGTCTGTGTGGTTCCCAGTCACTATGAACCCTTTGGTTTAGTGGCAATTGAAGCCATGGCTTGTAGTACACCCGTTATTGCCAGTGATGTTGGTGGGTTGCAGTTTACTGTCGTACCTGAAGAAACCGGACTACTTGCGCCGCCTAAAGATGAGGTGGCTTTTGCTGAGGCAATAGACCGCATTCTGTCTCATCCCGACTGGCGCAATCAATTGGGTCAAAGGGCAAGACGGCGGGTGGAGGAAAAGTTTAGCTGGGATGGTGTGGCGCATCAACTCAGTGATCTTTATCTCCAGTTAGTCCGCAACTCCTCCCAGGTATTGGAACAAGCCAGTGCGTGAATTCAAGTCGAGCGGAGCAGATGTGGGGTGACACCCCTCATCCCCACTTAGAAAAGTTCACTTACAATTGATTAAGTCAGGGTGCTGAAACTCGGGTGCATCTACAAAATTATTGGGTGTATCTACTGTATTCTCAATAAATAGTCCGTAACATTACTCATCCGGGTTAACAGCTCACCTTTTGATCAGGGCAAGGTTTTAAGGCAGAAAAAAGATAAGACCAAAGGCTCAAGGTTTCCAAGGGGATACAAAAGCGGACTGGGTATTAGCCGTAGATACGGGAACAATGACTAAGAGTTCACCCTCCCCAACAGCATTTAATCAAAAGCATCGCTTTACTCTGTCAGGGTGGCTAGTGCGAATTGTTCTTTACAGTTGTGTGACGGCTAGCTTACTATTACCCAATTATGACTTTAAGTGTAACGGTTGGTTTGGTTTCTGTACCCACTCTCCACAGGAAACAGGAATCCTAAATCTTGACAACACCAATTCGCGATCGCGAAAAGCTTATTATCAGGCAGAAGCCAAAACAAACATTAATAGAATTAACCAAGCGCTACAAGCTGATTATCTCAAATCAGGTCATTTTGCCAGGTCAATTGCCGACTTAGAGTTAAAACTTAATACAGAAACAGCATCCTATGACTACCACATTGTATCACCAATGCGACCTGTTCCAGCATTGAATGTCGGCAAATCCACAACAGAATTTCCACAGAGTATAATTGTCATTGCCCAAGCTCAACATCCTGAACTTAAACATTATCTTGGTGCAGTATTTGCAACTCAAGTCGAGGGAACTGATGAAATGACACTCCTGACTAAAGTTTGTGCCGTCAACTCTAACACACTTCCCAGGACTTTCCCCAAACTCATTAACGGTACAATCTACTGTCCTCCCAGCGAGTGAAAACCCCTCAAGGTAAGACCTCTAAATCCCTTTTCGCTACAGTTTGACCATCAACAGAAAATTTAAATGTCCAATTTCCCGGTTGGTCAACATCTTGAAAATCGTACCAACACCAAGCCTTTAATCCCTCTGATGAAGCGTTGAGTGTTGACTGTCCCATCGCAACTAATCTACCGTCTTGGTCAAACATCTGACAACTGCTCTGATATTGCGATTCTTCCAAATTTTCTAAACGTACTGAAAAATAAATACGTTTTGCCGTGATGGAGAGACGTTTTAAATTTTCGCTGGAATTGGGTTCTGTGGTTACTTGCAAGCGAGTCTGGAACTCTAGCTTAGACAGCATGATGTTGATGAAAAGTGGCAATAATACAGCAACGCTAACACCAACCAAACCAACCCTAATCCAGACAAGTTGAGGAATTTTAATGGGGCGCAATACCCGTAGAGGAACAAGACTGTCTAAAGCTGCTTCTGCTGAGGGATAACGGTCTTTAAAGTTGGGTTCGACCATTTTTTGCAGCCAATTAATGAAATCTTGATTTAGGTGAGGAACTTGCTGTTTAAAATTAACCCGACCCGCTTCATCCATTAAACTGCCAACTTCTGTAGAAATAGTGTTCGTGAGTAAGCAAATTAATGTTGCACCGAGACTATATAAATCAGAAGCTACCGTAAGTTGACGGTTAAACATTTGTTCCGGCGGCATAAATCCTAATGTGCCTTTGACGACACTGCTGACAGCCACTTCGCCACCACCCGTTCGGGCAAACCCAAAGTCCACCAGATAAACATTCATTTGCTCATCCACTAAGATATTTTCCGGTTTCAAATCTCGGTGAATGACTGGGGGTATTTGCGATTGTAAGTATTGGATAATTTCTAGAACTAAGATGGCAATCTGTTTAACTTGTTCCGGTGTCCAGGTTCGCTGGGTTGCCAATGATGGTGCATTTTTGTATTCTTGCACCATGCAGAACCCTGCCACTGTTTGAAAAGAATCCAGATAACGGGGAATATTAGGATGGTCGAGGGAACGCAAGACTTTAATTTCTTGCTCATACGCCTGATAGTCTGACCAACTGGCGCTGGTGCGAGCAAACTGAAATTGTTTGACTACGACAGAGCGACCTGTGTTAATTTCAGTGGCAAGGTAAGTAATTCGACCCCCAGCGCGATTATGACCGAGTTCACGGATAACTTGATAGCCGTAATTGGAAAAATCAGGAAAGGAGTTCATCGTTTTTATTGAGTTGTTATTTAAGAAATGATTAATTTCAAAAAACCATGCAGATTGACTTAGGGCTTGATTAGATAGGGTTCAGAGGTGCGATGTTTATTCACAACTTTCAGGCAGTGAACTTGTTGAGAAAATCTTTTTATCAGGCGATAGCTAATGATAGTAACAGGAGCAACCGCTATAATTAGTACAAAAATTTGTTCAAACATTTCAAGGTCGGGTTGTCCGACTTGTGACAAGAAAGTGGAAATCCCGATAGCTCCAGATGTTAGACTAATTCCTAGTCCACCACTAAGCAGAATTGCGGCTGCGGTATCTTTTGGGTTGACTCCTCTTTTATTTTGATGCTTGAATATTGCCCTTACCAATTTGCAGATGACTGCACACACTAACCTAGACATGAACAAAAATATCGGTATGCCTAGTGTGGGCATCAGTACGATGAATAACCCTGACAATGACTCGCCAAATATAGGTGATACGAAAATAGTAATAACGAGGGATAAAAAATACAAATATTCGGTATAATTTATCTCTTTTGCCTCATTTATCTCTTTTGCCATGAAAGAGCTTGGCAAAGACAGCAAGAAAAAGACTATTCCCACTATGACAACTGGGACAAACAACTCCATCTCTCTTATGAGTTCTGATTTTATAAGGGATAAAGCAGGTAGCGCCACTAAAAACATACCCGAAAATATAGACACCACAAGAGTTACAGTTACAGCCAAGAAATAATTACTCTGATTAAGCGGTTTACCTGATGTTATTGCAGTTGTGAGCATATCTATAGCTAGAAACCAGATAGAAAGCAAAATCACAAGAGTGACAGTGATGTATCCAGTCAGGGAAGTTTCTGGAAGGTAAGCTAGCCCAACAAATACAATTGGTATCCAGAATAAAACGCTTAATCCTAATAGAACGAATCCAGTCGGCTTTGGCAGTTGTGGCAATGATGCTGTCTGAACTTTAATAGTGAGAGCATGGGTTTTGGGTGAAGAATTGCTGCGTAATAAAATCTGGCGTAAATAAGTAGCTTCGGCACACAATTTGCTCGTATCTACTGTGATTTCACAATCAATTTTGTTCGACTCAAAGTTCGGCGGTGTAAATGATATCCACGGGTGGTCATAAGGAGTATGAGGGGGATCACGAAAATGGGGATCAACTTTCCATTTTCCTGCCAAGACTGTATTAGGAATTGGATTAGTAAGGCTAATCGTTTGTGTCAGTTTCTCTCCATAGTGGGAAGCGGTAAATTCCAACGTTTCTCGGCTGAGTCTTACTTTGGGTAAACTGTTAACATTAATCGGTCTGAGTGCAGCTAACGCATCTGCCGCATTCTGATAACGGTCAGCCAGTCGAGGTTCAACCATTTTTTGTAACCAATTCATCCATCCCCGTTGCATCGGCGGCACCAGATGCTGGAAATGAAGGTGATAATTGGCATCCATTAAATTGCCAATGTCAGCCGATTTTGTTCCTGTCAATAAGCAAATTAAGGTGACACCTAAGCTGTAAAGGTCAGAGGCGGCGCTTAACTGTCGATTAAATAACTGTTCAGGTGGCATAAATCCCATCGTTCCTTTGACGACGCTGCTAGCCGCGATTTCTCCACCACCTGTCCGCGCAAAACCAAAGTCGATTAGATAGATATTAAATTGTTCATCTAACAGAATATTTTCTGGTTTGATATCTCGATGAATGATTGGTGGGGTTCGAGATTGTAAATCTGCCAGAATCTGGAGAACAGCAAGGGCAACCTGCTTGATCT
>CAZNNK010000547.1:0-5057 GCA_964574085.1 uncultured Coleofasciculus sp. | reverse complement strand
GGGCGGGTTTTGTTGAGAGGTTATCGGTAGATACCAAATTTAAACGGCTAAATCCGCCCCTACAATTGACCCCCCACTACGATTACGCCAGCAAAGGCTTTAGGGCTGTTGCGACTCATGCGCTTGACTTGATCCAACCGCCATCAAATGTTGGCGCACTAGATATTCCAACTGGTAAAGATACGCCGCCGTCACCAACCGATACAGTGTGGGTAAGGTGAATAAATCCCTCAGTTCATCCCACCACGCCAACGTATCATAGAAGGAATTCATCTGAGGTAGGAAGATAATCTGAATCATTTGACTCATGACAAATGCCAATGTAATCGCCATCCAACCATAGAAACCTTCCCACCAACTCATTAGCGTGGGAACAATTCCTGTCACTTCATCCATACCGGGCGATCGCGTGTTGGGGAAGAAGCGATCAAGAAATATGTGCAGCCAGTGATGAGTAACGGCGATAATCAATATCGGTGAGAGTAAGGTAACAAAATATAACAAAAATCGCCACTTCGGGGCAATCACCATCAGGGAATCACCCAGTTGCAAGATGGATAGGATAATTCGGATAATCACCGAAATGCCCCGAAATAGCAGAATTAAGAGAATAGCACTTAGCCATGCGGTGGGGTAAGGAATAAAAGATGGAATATTTCTCATGCTTGTCTTATTTTATTCGTCTTAACGGTTGAGATTAGGGAACTCTTACAGCGTATTGCAAGTTCGTGAGTACAGTATTGTTCCCCTTCTCCCTTGATGGGAGAAGAGGTTAGGGGAAGAAGGTGAAACGCTTTCCACGGCGAACCGAAAGAATCCAAAAGCTGGCTAATAGTGATTTTCATTATCCCGGTTTCCTCGAAGGTTGTGAACGGTATTGAATTCTTCAACTCGCACCAACCAACAAATGCTGATACGCCGCCTCAATTTTCTCCACTTGTGATGATACATCGGTCTCTAATTTCTTCAACCGCTCCAATTCTGTACCATTGTTAATCTCATGAGACTCTTTTTGGGCGATTAAATTATCCAACTCTGACTTCCGCGCCTTAATATCATCATTCATCCGTTCCGTCACTTCTCGCTCATACACATCAAAGCATTCTTTCACCGCATCGTGAATCGGTTGCCATTGTTCTCGTGCGACTTGGGGTAAGTATTTAACTAACTCTTTTTTCGCCGCCTTAACTAATTCCTTTCGCGCTTGATCCGCTTGCACAACGCCAACACCTAACCCCAATAACGCCAATCCCACAGGTCCTAACACAACGCCTGAAACGGCTGTAATCATCGCCCCAACCCCCATCACGGTAATAAAATTTAGGGCGATATTTTTCCAATCAAATCCCGCCCCCGCCATGGCTACCCCAGCAATATTTCCCCTGGCTAATGAAAAGAGTCCCGCCGCCCATTTTGCCCAAGCGGGAGCGTTATCGTCGGCGGTTGTTCCAATCACCGGAGATATGCGTTGTCCGGTTAACTTCTCCGTAATTTTATCCGTCACCTTGGTATAAGATGCGCCGTAACTGGCAGCACTTTTCGATAACTGCAAAAATGCACTATCCATTTCTTTTTCAGCAATCAAACTCCAGGCTGATAATTTATCATTCACATAGCGTTCAAATGCCTCTTGCAATCCTGCTTCAAAGGCTTCCCGCCTCCCTCTGCTCAAAAAATCCATAAATCGCAAATCTGGCTGATACTGCATGAAATCAGCTTCAAAGGTATTCCCCAAATTTAAAACATAATCACGGAAGGAATCAGCCACCGCCTTTGCCTTACTATCCCGTACCGATTTAATTTCATCTTGGAACTGCTGACAGATGTCATTAAGTTTCTTGAATTCGGGTTCAACAGAATTAATCCGTTCTTTTAACTCCTGAACATCCTGTTCGAGTAACGGAATCCGTCGTTCAATCGCTTCCCGCACATGACTATACCCTTGACGCGCCAAGGTTCGGGCTTGGCGAAATTCAGCCACGGCTCGTTCATTGGTTAAAAATGTACTTAATGCGCCCAAAAACTCCGGAAATCCGGTTCCTTCCAGAGAGGCGTTTGGCTGCTTGACTCGTAACCGTAATGCTTTAATCGCGGAAATCTCAAACACTCGTTCATCATAAATGTCATGTCCATCAAGTTGACAATAATCGGCTAAGTTGGCTCGAAACACGCGCCGCAGTCTGTCTTCCGATTCTTCTAATTCTTCGGTATCATCCGGATCAATTAAACTTTCGCGAATCTGATCCCAAGCGTTAATTAAAAAGAAAACCGATAATCCCCGATCCTTAATATAATTCTCTAAATAACGACGTTCCGCCAAGGTACAAGGCTGAGTTGCCCGCAGTACGAATAAAATCGCATGGCAATTATTGATATATCCTAGAGATAACTCGTTCCGGGCTTCGGTATCATTGAGTCCCGGACTATCGACAATTTCGATGCCTTTTTCGAGTAACGGTAGGGGATAGTCTACAACCGCATAATCAACATTGGGAAATGCCTGTTTCTTCTGTTGTTCTAATTGTTTGGCTTCAGCAGGATCAATCGTGTAGCGCCGCTTAAAGCTTTTAAAGTCAATATCTTCCGGGGGTGTACCATCGTTAAAATGAACGGTGACTTTTTTTTCAGTGCCATACCGCAAAACGGTTAATAAGGCGGTACAGGGATTAACGTCTGAGGGGAGTAAGTTCTCACCAATTAAGGCATTCAGAAACGTACTTTTGCCCCGTTTCATATCCCCCAAAACCAGTAATCGGAATACACCATTGCGTAAATTTTTACTGGCTCGACTTAAATCATCAATATCTCGTTCCAACCCCAAACCGCCAGAGGTATCCTTGCCCGTGGCTTCTCCTTGTTCCAGGGTTTGGGCGATTTCACCCAGACTGGTGGCGACTTGCGATCGCACGTTGGCGACTCGCTCTAAATTATTCAGGAAACTGTCTGTTTCAATTTTATAACTCATCGGTTATTTATCCCTTAAACGTGATTCGTTTATCCCCAATTGTCCAAGAAGGACGAGTTTAGTCAAGGTAATCGGTTTTTGCCCAACCTTATCAGTCAAACCCTCCCCTACAACCGATAAGATAGGTGGACAATGCCCACCCGACAATGTGCTTCAATTTAACCGGGTACTAATAATAACCCCTCATACACCGATTCAATTTGCCGACATTCCGCTAACACATCAGCATCCAACTGTCTCAACCGCTTTAACTCCATTTGCCGATTAATCTCACGGGATTCTTTTTGTTTTAGCAGGTTATCTAACTCAGCTTGACGAGAGTTAATATCATCATTAATCCGTTGAATGACGTCCCGTTCATACGTAGCAAAACAGTCTTTCACCGCTTGACGAATCGGTTCCTGTTGTTCCTGACTCAATTGCGGTAAATATTTAACAAACTCTTTTTTCGTCGCTTTAATCACTTCTTGACGCGCTTGTTCAGTTTGCAATGCGCCCACTCCTAATCCCATCAACGCCAATCCAATCGGATTCCAAAACGTCAACCCCGTAAAAATCAATAAAAAGCTGCTAATCCCAATTACCGCCAACCAATTCACCAGGATATTTTGCCAAGTAAACCCAGCAGCGGCTAACGCCACACCCGCCACATTTCCTGATGCTAACGAAAAGAAACCCATCGCCCATTTTGCCCAAGTGGGTGACTCCTCCCCTGAATCAACCCGAACACCTGACGGTATGGTTTGCCCAATTAACTTTTCCGTCATGGCATCAACAATCTGATTATAGGTTGCGCCATAATTAGCTGCACGTTGGGCAAGTTGGGAAAATGCTTCTTGTAAATATTCCTCCGCCGTGCGTTCCCACTCTGCCAGTTTATCCTGAATATACTGTTCAAACGCTTGTTTCAATGCGGCATTAAACGCTTCCCGTCTCTCGGCTTGCAAGAACTCCAGAAAGTCAATTGTCGGCTGATAGCGTAAGAAATCCGATTCAAATGTCCTTTCTAAGTTCAGCACATAGGTGCGAAACGAATCCGCCACGGCTTTAACTTTGGTATCCCCCATTGTCCGAATTTCATCCCGGAATTGATCGCGAATTTGGCTTAATTGTTCAAACTCCGGTTCAACCCCCTGAATCCGTTGTTTCAATTCCTCAATATCTTGATCCAGTAAGGGAATTCGCCGTTCAATGGCTTCGTGAGTGCGGCTATACACTTGACGCGCCAAGGTTCTGGCTTGGCGTAATTGTGCCACAGCGCGTTCTTGAGTTAAAAAGGTATTCAGCGCCCCTAAAAACGCCGGAAATCCGGTTCCGTCCAGGGAATCCTCTGCATCTTTCACCCGTCGCCGCAAGGCTTCCAGGGAGGAAAGCTCAAATACTCGTTCCTCATAGCGATTCTGTCCATCTTTTTGACAGTAGTCAGCCAGATAGGTTTGGAATACGGTGCGTAACCGATTTTGCGCGTCCTCAAGTTCATCAGGATCATCGGGATTAATCAAGCCTTTACCGATTTCATCCCAAGCGTTAATCAGAAAGAAAACCGTTAATCCTCGCCCTTTAATATAATTTTCTAAATAACGGCGTTCTTCCAGGGTACAAGGCTGCATCGCCCTGAATACAAACAAGATCGCGTGACAGTTGTGGATATAGTTAAGGGATAATTCATTCCGGGCTTCGGTATCGTTAAGCCCTGGACTATCCACAATTTCAATCCCTTTTTCTAGAAGGGGTAAGGGATATTCGACAACAGCATAATCAACCTCAGGAAATGCCGAGCTTTTCTCAGCTTCAAGGCGTTTTGCTTCGGTGGGATCGATGGTATAGGTTTGCTTAAAACTGGCAAAATCTAGGGATTCTGGTGGTTTATCGTCTTTAAAATAAACCGTGACCTTTTTTTGAGTTCCGTAGCGTAAAACTGTCAACAGGGCTGTACAAGGATTCACATCGGCTGGTAAGAGGTTTTCACCGATTAAGGCATTCAAAAATGTACTTTTACCCCGTTTCAAGTCTCCCAATACCAGCAGCCGAAATAAGCCCTTCTGCAAATTATCGCTGGCAATCTGGATATCTTCGCGTTCCCGTTCTAGAC
>CAZNNK010000546.1:0-5071 GCA_964574085.1 uncultured Coleofasciculus sp. | reverse complement strand
GCTGATGCGAGTCCAATTCTCTGCGCTGGGGTAACCACGTATAAGGGGTTGAAAGAAACCAATACTAAACCCGGAGAATGGGTCGTGATTTCTGGCATTGGTGGTTTAGGTCACATTGCTGTCCAGTATGCCAAAGCCATGGCACTCCATGTTGTCGCCTTAGACACCAGCGATGAAAAGCTGGAGTTAGCCAAGCAATTGGGGGCAGAATTGACCGTGAATGTGACCAAAGAAGACCCCGCCACGGTGGTACAAGAGAAAATTGGTGGGGCGCATGGGGCTTTAGTTACGGCTGTTTCTACCGCAGCGTTTCGTCAAGCCTTGGGGACGCTGCGACGAGGTGGCACTTGTGCTTTAGTTGGGCTACCTCCCGGAGAGTTTCCCACACCTATCTTTGAGGTGGTATTAAAACGGATTACCATTCGCGGTTCGATTGTTGGGACGCGCAAAGATATGCAAGAATGCTTACAATTTGCGGCAGAAGGCAAGGTGAAGCCAACCTTAGAGAAGCAACCGTTAGAGGAGATTAATCAAATATTTAATCGTCTCAGAAACGGTCAAGTAAATGGTCGAATCGTGCTGCAAATTAGCTGATTATTATCACAGTTCAGGGTGCGGAAAGAGGATTTTGGACAATTAACAGAAACATCGTAGGGGCGCACAGACGTGCGCCCTATCCAATGGTAATATCATGTCCGGTCAAACACCCCTAATAAAAACGCCTGAAACCCCTGTTATTGCAGCATTGCAATTATGGGCAATCGTTAGGACATGATATAATACCAAATCCGGGGAACGCTATCCCTGTTATAACCCAGTCCTTACCTTGCGGACGCAAGGGCTAGTGTAGCAGCGATTTAAATCGCCTATTCTTGCTATTGTTTCCAAATTTTAATTTATATGATTGATTTATAATTCAAAGTTAAACTAATTTAAATCAGAGTTATTTTTTTAATATTAAATCATCCTAATTTTAATCAGATATTAACGTTTATATTTTAGGCTAGTGTAGATTATAGATTTAATCTATACATAACGCGATTAACTAGGGACGTATAGAAAAAAGAGTGACTCAAACTAGAGAAAATTTCTCCATCTTTTTTCTCTAGACCATAAATTGTATTTGGGAGTAAAACGATGGTCATAACCCAATCTCGAATGTTTCCTGAGTTGTTACATCCTACTGTTGCTGATCCGGATGTCCAGTGGCAATTCCCCCGCTGGTTAGCCGAGAAAAATCAGATCACCGAGACGCCGCGATCGCAGCCCGAAACGCCTCAACCGATTCCCCCAGCAGAAATGCGTGAATGGGTGGATTCCACTGTGGCACAAATTGCAACAGAAGCCGTTGATACGGTCATGATTAATTCGGTGGTGCAGTATTTTCCCAGTATCGATTACCTGGTTGAAGTCCTAGAACAAGCCGTCAAAGTGGTAACATATCACGGATTTGTTTTTGTGGGCAATGTGCGAAGTTTTCCGTTACAGGAAGTATTTCACACCAGTGTACAGTTTGAGCAAGCCCTGGATCAACTCTCGTTAACCCAATTGCGGAAAAGGGTGAAAAACACGATGCAGCTTGACTCAGAATTGGTGATTGATCCAGACTTTTTTACCCGGTTAGGGCAACGTCTTCCCCAGGTTAGTCAGGTGCAAATTCAGCTTAAACGGGGTTATCAGCATAACCAAACCACCAAGTTTTGCTACGATGTCATCTTTCACATCGACGATAAATGTCCTCTGGTTAAGCCGCAAATGTTAGACTGGCAACAGAATCAGATTACGGTATCCGATGTGCGGCAGTTTTTACAGGCAACTCAGCCGAATTATGGCGTGATTAGCAATATTCCCAATGCGCGTCTGTGCCACGATTTGAATATCCTGGAATTGCTCAATCATAACCCGGAAGTGGTTACTGTCGGCGAGTTGCGTTCTTGCTTACCACCAATGACATCAGCGTTGGGTATTGAACCGGAAACGTGGTGGGCTTTGAGTGAACGTCTCCCGTATACGATTAGCATTAATTGGTCAAGGGATTTTCTCGGTTACTATAATGTTGTCTTCCAACACAAATAGCTGGGTAAGCTTATCCCCCGACTGAAGCATGCCCTCGAACGCAGTGAAGGGTGCGGGGAAATGTTCCCTTCTTCCTCCCCTTTATAAGGGGAGGGTTAGGGTGGGGTTAGCATCAAGGTCTCTACATAACCAATATCTTACGCGATCGCATCAACCTTTGATCCGGAGGGCGACCCGATCAAATTGAGTGGACTACCGTTTTTAATGAATGCAAGCGGGTCCCCCCTACATGGACATTGATGCGCTGCGGGTCGCTTTTACATGACTAATGAACCATCAACCATGAACCATCAACCATGATGATGTGCCAAAATTGTTAAAACGGATAGAGTTCAACCCTGTAGGAGATTCTTTGGTGGAGTCGCGTTATAACCCCGTCGAGATAGAGGAAAAGTGGCAAACCCGTTGGTCACACCAAAACCTAGACCAAACCCAGGACAAGGCAGATAAGCCCAAATTCTATGCCCTGTCAATGTTTCCCTATCCATCGGGCAACCTGCACATGGGTCACGTCCGTAATTATACGATTACCGATGTCATTGCCCGCAAAAGCCGGATGCAGGGCTATCGCGTCCTCCATCCGATGGGGTGGGATGCCTTTGGGTTACCTGCGGAAAATGCGGCGATTCAACGCGGTGTCCATCCCGCCAAGTGGACCTATCAAAATATTACTCAGATGCAGTCTGAGTTAAAGCGTCTGGGCTTGTCCTACGATTGGAACCGGGAACTGGCAACCTGTGCGCCGGACTATTATCAGTGGACGCAGTGGATTTTTTTGCAGTTTCTTCACGCGGGATTAGCCTATCAGAAAGAAGCCGCTGTCAACTGGGACCCGATTGACCAAACTGTACTCGCTAATGAACAGGTGGATAGCGAGGGGCGTTCTTGGCGTTCTGGTGCGAAAGTGGAACGGAAACTCTTGCGCCAGTGGTTCCTGAAGATTACCGATTATGCCGAACAATTACTCAACGACTTAGATAAGCTGGAGGGATGGCCCGAACGGGTGAAGTTGATGCAAGCCAACTGGATTGGCAAATCCGTCGGCGCTTATTTAGAGTTTCCGATTATCGGGTTAGAGGAAAAAATTGGTGTGTTTACCACTCGCCCAGATACGGTGTATGGCGTCACCTATGTGGTGTTAGCGCCGGAACATCCCTTAACCCCAAAGGTTACGACTCCTGACCGCAAAACTGAGGTTGATGCCTTTATTCAGGAGGTGACTCAGGAAAGCGAACTGGAACGCACCGCTGAGGATAAGCCGAAACGGGGGATTCCCACCGGGGGTAAGGCGATGAATCCGTTTACTGGGGAAGAAATCCCGATTTGGATTGCCGATTACGTCCTCTATGAATATGGGACAGGGGCGGTGATGGGGGTTCCCGCCCATGATGCGCGAGATTTCCAATTTGCTAAGGAACAGAATTTACCCATCAAGGTGGTGATTGTCCCCGCAGATGCGGCTGACCCGAAAGCTGAATTGAAACAGGCGTATACGGAACCCGGTGTGGTGGTCAATTCTGACCTATTCAATGGGATGGAATCTATCCCCGCCAAAGAAGAGATTGTCAACTACGCCGAACGTAAAGGATGGGGGAAAGCCCGGATACAGTACCGCCTGCGGGATTGGTTAATTTCGCGCCAACGCTACTGGGGCGCACCGATTCCGGTGATTTACTGTCCTGATTGTGGCATTGTCCCGGTTCCGGAGCAAGATCTGCCTGTAGCATTACCGGAAAATGTAGCCATGAGTGGCGGGCAAGTTGCCTCCTTATCCCAGGTGGAGGGATGGGCGGATGTGCCTTGTCCCACCTGTGGTACAGCGGCGAAACGGGAAACGGATACGATGGATACGTTTATTGATTCATCCTGGTATTTCCTGCGTTATCCTGATGCCAATAACGACCAGCAGGTGTTTGACTCCAGTAAAACTAATGACTGGATGCCCGTAGACCAGTACGTGGGTGGTATCGAACACGCGATTTTGCACCTATTGTACTCCCGCTTCTTCACCAAATTTTTGCGCGATCGCGGCTTACTTAATTTTGATGAACCGTTTCAGCGTCTGTTGACTCAGGGGATGGTGCAGGGGTTAACTTATATGAATCCCAGAACTGGGAAATGGATTCCCTCGGTGGAGGTCAACCCCAGTGACCCCAAAGACCCAGAAACCGGGGAAACCCTGGAGGTGTCCTACAAAACCATGTCCAAATCTAAATATAACGGGGTTGCACCTGAAGAGGTGATTAACAAATATGGTGCCGATACCGCCCGGATGTTTATCCTATTTAAAGCCCCTCCCGAAAAAGACCTGGAATGGGATGATGCGGATGTGGAAGGACAATTCCGTTTCCTGAACCGGGTTTGGCGGTTGGTGGAGGAGTTTACGGCAAAAGGAACCAACCGTTCCACTACCACTCCCAATGAGTTAAGTAAACCGGAAAAAGACCTACGGCGGGCAATTCACACAGCGATTAAAGAAGTCACCGATGATTTAGATGGGGAGTATCAATTTAATACAGCGGTTTCCGAGTTAATGAAACTCAGCAACGCCCTCGGTGATGCTAAGTGCAAAGACTCCCCGGTTTACGCCGAAGGAATCGAGACATTGATTCTATTATTAGCCCCCTTTGCCCCCCATATCGCTGAAGAGTTATGGCATGGAATTGGTCATACCGATTCAGTACACCTGCAACCCTGGTGTACCTTTGAACCAGAGGCATTAGTGGCTGATGAGATTACGTTGGTCATTCAAATCATGGGTAAAACCCGTGGCACCATTCAGGTTCCTGCTGATTCTGATAAATCAGCGTTGGAACAGTACGCTAGGGAGTCAGAGGTTGCCCAGCGTTATATCACAGGTAAGACGGTGAAAAAGGTGATTGTTGTACCTGGAAAGCTGGTTAATTTTGTAGTGACGGGTTGACTTTAGCTATTCGAGTTCCCTCCCCTTGGCAAGGGGAGGGTTAGGGAGGGGTTTATATCAAGGTATCGCTTT
>CAZNNK010000545.1:0-5084 GCA_964574085.1 uncultured Coleofasciculus sp. | reverse complement strand
GTGGTGCGATACCGACTCCGGGAAAATCTTCCCCCCGTAAATACGCCGCCGTCGCCCGCAGCATCCCTGAGGCGGAGTCAAAGTCAGCAATGTAAGGGGGGGCTATTCGCATCATTGCCAACATAGAAGTCAACATGCGATTGTCAAAAGGTATATTCACTTAGATCTCCTGTGTCAACTGATGCGATTTTGTTGCCTCTAGGAACGCTTTTGTTATACGGCTCAATTCTACAGGAGCGCTGTAATTCAGAGTATGTCCGCCCCCAGGAATCACGGCTAATTGACCTTGAGGCAACAGTTCCACGACTTCTTCTGCCCAATATGGTGGCACCAGTGGGTCTTTTTCACCGCGCACAACCAGGGTGGGGACTTGTACGTAGGGAAGCTTTGCCTCGATGCGATCGGCTAGGGCAATCTGGACAGTACAGATAGCCCGTAGTAAACCAGCCTGCCAGTAATCATAAGCTTGAATCGGTGCTTGGGATGAATCTTCATAGCGTGAGTCTAGAATCAATTGCCATAACTGTTGCCCGAACGTGCGGGCGTGCCGATTCATTGTCGGTCCCTGCAACACTGCCCGTTCAATGCGATTAGGGTGACGGATGGCAAACTCTACGATAATTTGGCAACCGAAGGAATTTCCCAACATTGTCGCCTTCTCGATTCCTACGGCGTCCATCCATTTACACAAAATATCGGCTAATTCAGGCAACTCCAGCATATAGTCTGGCTTATCACTTTCACCATAACCGGGCAAGTCGGGCGCGTAGACATGAGCAACGGGTGCGAGCAACTCAGCCGTGGGCATCATATAGCGACTGGAAACCACCAGTCCATGGATTAGAATCACAGTTGGAGCGTCTTCGGGTAGCGCCTCTGCCGATCTGCGATCGTGTATGGACAAACCATCAACCATTGTGTACTGACGTTGCAGTTTTTCTTCAGATAAACTCATTAGCCACTAGAATTTCAAGTTGAGCATGAGGACAAGGGAACAGGGAACAGGAAGGAACAGTAAGGATTCGACGCTTGTGAAAATACACTCAACTATTCTGTTTAGCTCAATCCTCTAATTAACGCCATTCTCCGGTTAGAAGTGGTTCAATGGGATGGCGTGATTTACGCATCCGCAGGTCATTGAGAATTTCAGCCGTACTTTCGGTTTCTGATTGTGGATCGAGTTCGATACCGAGTTCTTTAGAAACATCGGCGGCGGCTGAAATTAACACCATTTCAGCGCCACTGTAGTCGAGAAAATCTGGGGGGTTGGCTGGAATAAAACGATGGTTCTCAAAGTGTTTTTGCCGGTGTTGCGGGAAGTCAACGTTTTGCTCCTCTCCTAAGCCAGCGCCCTGCGGAGAGGGTTTATCGGGATTTTTGATATTAAGAATATAACTGCCTTCCGGTTCGATCCGTAGTTCCTGCTGCGCCTGACCTTGTTCTTCCGGAAGTTCCAGGGCATAAACTAGATGAGTGTGATCATTATGAAGCACCAGATCATAAACACCTTCGCCAACGGAACGGGCAGCAGGCTGCTCTCGTTTGCCTCGGGTTTTTGTCTGATAGGTCTTTTCTCTTAAACCCTGCTCAATCTTTTTGGCGTCACTACTAACACTTTCGACAAAACCCCAGGTTTGTTGTCCATGCTGGCTCACTTCTGGTAGTTGTTTTTGTCCGACTACAATCAGGCGATAGGATGCCTTTCCGTGAGGTTTCAGAACCATGTAAAACCGCTGCACATCATCAAGTCTTTCGACAGAATGTTCTTCAACTTTGGGTCGGTAGCAGAAGTAGATGTTGCCTTGTTCAAGAACTTCTACGTTGTTCTGTTGGTCTTGAGCGTTTGCCATTAAATTGCTCCTTATCTATATAGGGTTGGCACGATTGCCAGAACACCAGTCCAGTAATAGGGTTGACAAATAAACTAAGATGTGAATATTTTTGAGTAATCTTTTTATTTATGACTCAACTGACGCTCTCGCATAGTTGTTCTGTAAATTCGTGTCCTTGAATACATTTCAGCTTAGACTCATGCCTGGTAAAAAATACCCTATCTTTAGGCTGAAATAACTGTAAGTCGGTTGATGGAAAGAAACGGAACTATGTTAATTTATGTAAATACAACCCTCAAACCCTTACGAAGGAAAAATGACGAAGGACAAATGACGATCATTTATTTTTTTTAATGGCTGCTGTCCACTGGGCTATCTCCGCTGCTGTCATGCTACCCTGAGGGCGAAGTCGTGCATCTTGATATCCCCAGCATTCGACATCAATCAAGTATTGACTTCCCGATAGCAGTGTACCTTGGCAAAGCGGCTCTGAAGGCGGCGCCGTAATCATCTCATTGTGCAAACGGTGTAACAAATCCTGCATCACCCAAGCCGGAATTCGCTCCCGCTCACTCGGATAGATAAAGCCAAAGAGAATCAAGTGGGTTAGGAGTATCCGCCAGTGAGAACCGAAACGTTCTAGTAAGTGTGACCAGTTAAGCTGATCCGCACAAGCGCGAAACAAGTGAGCCACATCTGCACCATCCCAGCGATGGCGTTCCATGATGAATGCTTTGGATCGAATTATCTCTTCCGGTGAGCAGAGTTTGACCGGGAGACCAAAGACTTCGGCTTCGACAGCATGTTCAAACCAGCTCTCATCAACCTGATCATTGGCATTGGGTGAGTTGAAGATGACGTCAATAAAATCCTCTTCAAAGAAAACTTTTCCCAACCAATAGGTTAAGGATAGCTCAGTACGCCAACCTGTTGTCGCAAATGCCTCAAAGACGCGATCGCGATCGCTAGGACGAACAAAAATGTCGAGATCTTTGGTATGACGGGCAATTCCGGTGTAATGCTCAAACCCATAGGCGCCACCCACCAAAAAGGGGATTCCAGCTCCCTTGAGTGTTTTCAGGGCTTTTGTATAGAATTCCTGGGTTTTGGCATCGAGATCATCCAGACTGGGTATATTTGAGGACATATCAACTGAAGAGTGTAGACAGAAAAGCGCAAGTGCAGATCCCACAGACAACGCTAAGGGCTTAAATCCCCCAAGCTCGTTCATCAGTTTTCATCGGAGTTGGCGTGAGACTCCGAGCGGGTTAACCCCAAGCCGAGCTAACATTCCATAATTTTTGTGGGTCAATCTGTCTATTTTGCACTCAAAGTCCACGGCTTCACCTCAGTCTAAAGGCATTACTTGGAATAGCTCATGAGTGGGTAAACTGCTACCTAAGAAGTATGAAAATGAAACCACTTCTACGCGACCATAGAGTCTAGTGCAGGAAAGGATTAAGGGCAATGAAGCCGTGTGTTCAGAGGGGAAGGGTGTGTATCTTGAAGCATGATGGAGGATAAAGATGGCGATCGCAAACAAAACGGTGCGTCTGGCAGCAGTTGGAGATATTCATTGTGGCAAAAATTCTCAGGGAAGCTTAAAGCCACTGTTTGAGGAAATTAATGATAGCGCCGATATACTCTTACTGTGCGGAGACCTCACCGACTATGGTTTATCAGAGGAAGCGCATATTCTCACCGAAGAATTAAACACCGTCAAGATTCCTATCCTGGCTGTACTCGGTAATCACGACTACGAATCAGAAAAGCCGGATCAACTCCACCAGATCCTTTCTGATTCTGGCATTATCCTGCTGGATGGGGAAACCTGTGAGATTCAGGGTATCGGTTTTGCTGGTGTTAAAGGCTTTGCTGGCGGTTTTGGGCGGGGAACTCTAGAACCTTGGGGTGAAGCAGCGATCAAACACTTCGTTCATGAAGCCGTAGACGAAGCCCTAAAGCTGGAATCAGCCTTAGCTCGGCTGCGGACTCAACAGCGTGTCGTCTTACTCCATTATTCCCCCATCTCAACTACCGTTAAAGGTGAACCCCCAGAGATTTTTCCCTTTCTGGGTTCCAGCCGATTGGAGGAACCGTTGAATCGGTATCCTGTCTCTGTTGTCTTCCATGGACATGCCCACTATGGTAGTCCTGAAGGTCGCACAAGTAAAGACATCCCTGTCTATAACGTCGCGATGCCACTGCTGCGGCAAACATTCCCAGATCGCCCGCCGTTCCGTATAGTCGAACTCCCGATAGCAGCGCACGCAGGTACATGAAGGTGCGTTCCCTTGTCTACAGTTCTCCCCTCTCAAAAGGATTGAGTAGCTGTAACTCCCCAATCCATTGAAAGTCATTTAGATTCCGCGTGGCTAAGACAAGATAAGGACGGGAGAACGGAAGCTCCGTATTTTTAAATCGGAGATGAAGTTCGACGCAGCGAATTTATTCGCCGTGCTAAATTGGAGTTGGCTTGCGGCTGCAAAGTCGAAGTTAACTTTTAAAACAAGGTACCCATGGACTGTGGGAAACCCAAACCGCTTGCGTTTGAAACGCCTAACCCTGAATTGACAGGGTCTGCCAGGAGATAACACAGCGCCCCTTGAGGCTTTCCGCTGTGTGCCTAGGAACCCGTTTATCGGGATATATAGGCTGAAAGGTCTATAGAATCTTCCTTCTAGAAGAAGGAAGAGTGTCAAGTAACCAGACATATTCGGGGCGAGTCGCGTAAATAATGATGTTACTATCAAGTAGCATCATTGACTTCCCCTGGACGTTCACGATCCTGTCTGCTCTCGCGCTGCCATACTAAAGGATCGATCCCTGAAAATGCCTGGGTCTGCGCTAATTGTTCTAGTACTGCCGCCATTTGTTGCCCACGTCTGTGGGTTGTAATCAGCGGTTCTTCCTCGATAAAAGTGACTAGAACCTGAACCGGGCAATCGCCCTGAAGCCCCTGATTGACTTCTTCTTGCCATTCCAGCAAATTGCCCTTCAGGATAGCCCGAAATGTACGCAGCATAAGCAATGGCTCCAAACTTGGCAATCCATTCTAACCTCAAGTGTTTACTTTGCCTCACTCAAAGAGCGTTAAACTTTCATACACTTGACTGAAGAATCGCGAGAGCTTATCTTCATCTAATTTGCCATTCGAGCGAACCCCACTACAGACATCCACGCCAAAGGGTTGAACGGCTTGAATCGCATCCTTGACATTCTCTGGAGTGAGTCCACCCGCTAAGAAAACAG
>CAZNNK010000544.1:0-5087 GCA_964574085.1 uncultured Coleofasciculus sp. | reverse complement strand
CGCCGTTTGCTGAATTAACTGAATTAATTGTTCTGGACTACTAGAAAAACGAATCGTTTTTGTCCAACTTTCCAAATCTGGTGCTAACTGCATTAACTGACGCAAAACATCATCAGTCACCCACCATACAATCGGAAACGAGAACTGTTTGCGAAACTCTTCTCGCACCTGGTTAGCCGCCGTGAGTACCGAACCTAAATTGGGTAAAGCTTCCAAGCCAAATACCATTAAAGCCGATGGCTGTTCATCCCCCAATTGAGCTTTAAGGGTGGCAAATAATCGCTTCACTGATTGATCTAAAACCACTTCCCGCCACTTAACCGGGGAACTGTCTCGCAACTGCTGCACTATCTGCGATCGCACGGTGGTAGAGTTACACCGTGCCAAAATTAGGGAAAATTTGCCTTGAGAGGCTCGAATTGCCCAAACTAAAGCCGCTAAGGAATTGGCGTTATTCTGGTTTACCTCATGTTCACTCATCCCTGAAACTCCGGCGCTTGCAATAAAATTGGATTAATATCAAACCAAGACCCTTGCTGATCTCGATATTCATAGACAAAGCGACTACGGATCAGGAGTTGGTAGCCCTCATCGCCACTCACTTGTTTGCGCTGTTGCACTTGACGCAGCAGGTTCCACTCCCGATCATCAATCGCTAATTTCATCTGATTGCGACGACTTCTAATCGCATTTTCTAAGCCTTCACGGGAGAGGGGAATTTGTCGTTCTTGTTCAATCCACTCATTCAGCAGTCTCAGCAATTCCCGCACATGACCCCCACTGACATAGCATAATCGATCTAAGGTTTCGGGTTGGTCAAAAATCTCGGAAATTAAGGTTAATCGCTGCTGGGGTTCAACCTCTGGAAATGCCCTTACCAGAACCATTTGCCGTAATAGCATCATCCCTTGTTCACAGACACCGCCATCGCGCGATCGCACTGGAACCATGGGTAATACTTTCGGATCAACCCCAAATCGTTCAGTTAATCTACCATAGTCATTGGAGAAAATTAAGCCTAAAGGTAGGGTATAAACAACGTGGCAATTCAGTTGGCGTAACTGTTCGGCTCGATCCACAAACAAGTATTCCGGTTGAGTTCGTCCCCAGGGTTTTTTCACTGTCTCAACCCGATCCAAATTATCCACAATCACCACAAGACTTTTTTTTCCCTGTTGTTTTAGGCTGTCTTGGGCGGGTATCAGTAGTTCTTGATTAATCGCGTCAATAATTCCCTTGGTGCGCGGTTCTAGATATTCCCTTAACTTATTCCGTAAGTCTGGACTATCTTTGGCTTTCGCGGTGATTTTACCAATCCCCAGTGCTACCAGGGACACGCCTTCTTTGTCACTCGCCGTGACTTGACCAATCCCTGGAATCCCCACATCCGCCGAAAACTCCCCCTCGGTGTTCGCCTCGATTTTGCCAATACCGGGAACCGAGGCTTGAGCCGACAGTTCCAATTCCGTCTGCAACAGCTTCGCCGCACCTCTCAGAATCGCCTTCAATCCCTTCGGTTCAGCAATTTCTATCCGATTGAGACTCTCACTCACCCGACGTGCGATCGCCAGAAGAATATCGGTAACATCCACATCCCCCATTTCCAGATACTGACTCGACTCAAAATACACCAGATGGTAACCCGCCTGTTCTAATTCGGCTTTGAGTCCCAACAACTCCGTAGACTTCCCGCAGCCAATATGTCCGGTAAATAGCTGACACGTCGGCTTTCCCCGGGAGAAAAACGTAATTTTATCTCGTAAGTCCTTAATAATATTGCTGCCTCTGACGGGAGAAAAATCAATATAGTATTGCTTCTCCTCTGGATTCTCCACCGCCAACGGTTTGGTCGGATCAAGTAGTTCATAGAATTGCAACAAATCCAGTGTCATGCCCAGAGCTACTCAATTTCCGTTCGAGAACTAATTGAACCATAACTGTTCTCACGCCAGACTAGGGCAATTTTTAACTTTTCTTTACCTAGCTACAAAGCATGGTATAGCATGGCGCTAGCTATTCAACCTAAAATGCCTGAATCCATTCTTTCACCTCATACTCTGTCCAAATCCCATTTTGCCAATAGGGATCTGCCTCAATTAATTGGCGCACCATAGCTTCATCATCAGCATCATAAAGACCAAACACTTTGGTCAAATCTTTAGTGGGACCAATCGTAATTAATACGCCGGATTCTTTTTGTTGAGTTAAACCATCCAGATGGGCTTGGCGATGAGGAGCGCGTTTTTCTAATACGTCCTCACAATAGCTTCCCCACATTACGTATTTAGGCATAACAAATCAACCCTGAACAAAGGACAAAGTACGAATGACAAATGACAAATGACAAATGACAATTTAACTTCTTAAGCTAACCCCAAATTTTTCTAATAGGGCGTCTCGAACCTTCTGATGGGTGGATTCCACTTCTTTATCCTTCAGCGTGCGATCGCCTGCGCGATAAATTAACCTGAAAGCCAGACTGCGCTGTCCTTCGGGTACTCGTTCCCCGCGATATTCATCAAAGAGTTGCACCGATTCCAATAGGCTTCCAGCGGCTTGTTGAGTGGTGCGTTGAATCTCGGCGACGGACACGGTATCGGCGACAAAGAAGGCGATGTCTCTGTCGGCGGCTGGGAATGTGGAATAAACTGAAAATCTTGGTGTCAACTTTTCATCTTGGGCAAGAGTATTTAACATGACATCCAAGTCTAATTCAAACCCATAGACTTGATCAGGTAAACTCAATTCGGCGCGAAGTTGGGGGTGCAGTTGCCCAAATCTACCCAAGCGATCGCCTTGTATCCATAAGGATGCTGTACGCCCTGGATGTAAGCGCGAATCTTGGTGATCGGGTTGATATTCTACGGTTAATCCTAAGCGTTCAAACACACTTTCAATAATTCCCTTAGCTTCATACCAACTCATCGGCGCATCTTGTCCGCCTCTTGTCCATTTCCCCCGACTGGAATCACCGCCCAAAATTCCCGCCACGCGATCGCTTTCGGCAAATCCGTCTTCGTCGCGCCAGAAAATTCGTCCGATTTCAAACCCGTTTAATACGCCATTCCCTTGTTCCAGGTTGTATTGGGCGACTTCGATTAATCCTGAGAGTAAATCTGTTCGCAGGGCAGAATATTCCACAAACAGGGGATTCGACAGGCTAATTTGCTCTTCTTTTTCTTCCGGTTTCACTAGGGAATATTGCAGCAATTCTGTTAATCCAGCCGCACGGAAGGCTTCCCGAATCTTGCGGATTAATACCTGGTCAATGGATAGATAACCGGGTTCGGTTTTGGGGGGTAAATCTTCACAGAACTTATCATAGCCGTAGAGACGGGCAATTTCTTCTATCAGATCGATTTCCCGTTCTAAGTCTCGGTAGCGGTAGGGGGGAACGGTGACGATCCATTTCACCGTATCATCGGATTCAACAGACTGAAGTTGACATCCCAACGCCGTGAGAATGCGTTCAACGTCCTCAGGCTGAATGTCACCAATCTCATCACCCAAATCCACTGGACCGAGTACCTGATTCACTCGTTCTAGGCGTAATTCAATCGATCGCACCCAACTGTCTGGATCAGGGCGAGTATCGGCCACTTCTTGGACAATGGGTTTACCCTGGGCGAGTTCTTGGATTAATGCGATCGCTCGTTTCGCCGCAATCCCTAATTCCGCTTGATTGACGCCCCGTTCGTAACGGGTGGATGCCTCAGTACGTAAGCCTTGAGAGCGGGCGGAACGACGAATGGCAACGGGTTCAAATAGGGCAGCTTCCAGAACTAGATTCTTGGTATCCTCATGGACTTCAGTTTCCTCGCCACCCATCACGCCTCCTAGCGCCACGGGGCGATCATTGGCAGTAATTAAAAGAGTTTGGGGATGAAGAGTGCGGGATTGACCATCTAAAGTGGTTAGTGATTCCTCTCCCTGAGCGAAGCGAACGCCGATGGTTAAGGATGTGTCACCTGCTACCTGTTGTAAGCGATCGCGGTCAAAGGCGTGAAGCGGCTGACCCCATTCCAACAGGATATAGTTAGTAATATCCACAACATTATTAATTGGTCGCACGCCTGCGGCTTGTAAACGCTGTTTTAACCACGTTGGCGACGGTTGAATCTTTACCCCTTCAATCACCGTACCGATATAAGCAGGACTTGCTTTCGGGTCAGTAATTTTCAATGTCAACCCACCCGTACCTTGAGGAATCGTCAAATCCGGCGTTTTAGGCAGGTGCAAAGACGCACCAGTCAGGGCGGCGACTTCACGAGCCACCCCAACCATACTCAACGCATCCGCCCGATTCGCCGTTGCGGTCAAATCCAGGATCACATCCGTAAGTCCCAAGAGAGGACGAGCATCACTCCCCACTTGTAGCGTCTGTGCTTCAAAAATGTGAATCCCTTCCGACTCTTTTTCCAAGCCAACTTCTGCCAAGGAACAAATCATCCCCTCAGAACGCACTCCCCGCAGTTTGGAAGAGCGGATTTTCAAATTCACCGTTGGCAGATAAGTCCCTACAGTGGCAACAGGGACATAAGCCTCTGCCCGAACATTAGCCGCGCCACAGACAATGGTGACTGGACTCGCATCTCCAATATCAACTTGAGTCACCCTCAGCTTGTCAGCATTGGGGTGAGGCTGTACATCCAGAACCTTCCCCACAACTACACCATCAGCCAACTGGCGCTGATCCTCAATATCCTCAACCTCAAATCCAGCGTTGGTGAGAATTTCCGCAATTTCTTGGGGAGCTAGGGTAACATCCACCAGTTCCCGCAGCCAATTTAAAGAGATACGCATTAATTTCTTGCTTGTACCGACCTCAGCTTACGTGCAGTTCCATGACTGTTAACCTCACTATACCCGATTTGTCATTCGTCCTTGGTCATTCGTCCTTTGTCATTTGTCATTTGTTGATTGTTCATGGTTCATTGTTGATTGGGAATCTTCTCCCTCATCTTCCCCTGCTTCCCCTGCTTCCCCTGCTTCCCCCGCTCCCCCTGCTCCCCCTGCTTCCCCTGCTCCCCCAACCTCACAAGGGTAGGTTTTTTAAGATTGGGGTTCAGGTAAGACAAGGAAGACAG
>CAZNNK010000543.1:0-5110 GCA_964574085.1 uncultured Coleofasciculus sp. | reverse complement strand
CCCCCCCAGATCAACACTCGAATAGTCGTCGGCTGCTTCAGTTGTGTATAAGAGACTGGAACGGGCGAATGATGAGTCTTCTGTTGACTTGTTAACCGAACGGATGCGGACTCATGAGAAAACTGCTTGGATGCTGCGGAGTATGTTGAAGTAATCGGTCATTATCGGTGGGGAGGGCGGGTTTTGTTGTTCACTTATCGGTGGGGAGGGCGGGTTTTGTTGTTCACTTATCGGTGACTAGCTGAATTGATTCCCTAAACCCGCCCCTACAATTGTGCCGAAACCCGCCCCTACAATTGTGCCGAAACCCGTGTCCCTAAACCTGCCCCTATAATTGACATTTTATATCATGTCCGGCTGCAACCTCCTGCCTTCTGCCCTTTGCCTTCTGCCTTTTGATTAACGCCTCAGTAAACGCCGCCGCCGAGTTCGCAAGTAGACTCGCAGGGGAAACTGATAAAACTCCATTAATAGCCAGACAATAACGGCAAAATGGAAGAAAAAGGTTAATCCTGTCCAAGCTAGGGGTAGCCAAGCCAAGCGACTACCGGGCGTTGGCGGGAAGGTATAGGCAGCTACGCCAATTAACGTGGTGGGTAGTATCACAAACGCCGCTGCAAAAATCCAAGTCACCCATCCCCATTCAACGCCTTGGAGGTGTGCCCCTACCCAGTTTTTGCCATTCCAACGCCAAGTGAGGGGAGGCTGTCTATCGGTCATTTTCAATAATTGCTGTTCCAAGTCAGCCACAAAAATATGACGACAGGCTTCACAAGCCATCGCATCCATTAATGGCATCCCTTGAATATGACCCACACGACAGATGGGACAGGGGTAAATCCCTTGATAGTGCAAACGGTTGGTTGAATCGGGTAGGTATTGCATGTCAACAGCAACGTGCTTCTTTGATAATATTAGCGAGGTTGCCAAAAGAAATCTGCGATCGCGCCATTTTCTTCCAACCCTTCCGGCATACCGAACAACACCGAACGCTGAATTAAGGGACGATAACTCAGACGACGGGCAACTCGACTCGGTATACCATAGCCATAGACAATATGACCCTTACCCGCAATTACGACAACTTGATAATCCGGATTAGCAATAAGAAAATCGGCAATCCCGTCTGCCATGGTTTCATCCCATAGTACCTGAACCGTGAAAAATCGCTCAAAGCGATCGCTATTACCATGACCTGCCTGTTGATGCTGATTATAAACTGCTTCAACCATTTGCCGATAGTCGGCATTATCGGTGCGAATTTCGTCCAGGGGAGGAATCTGCTGGAGTTCGTTGCGGGTGAGACTTTCTAAGCCATTCCGGGCAACTTTGCGGCTAATTTCTGTGGGGGTATTTAAGGCTAAAACAGGCAGTTGATGGGTTTGAGCAAACTGTAATAGGGGGGCATAGTACTCCCAGGGAAATCCCCAGCGTTGTTCATAGTCTGTTTGCTCAATTAATTGAGTTTCTGTCAGATGTCCGGCTAAGTATTGATCCAGAATATCCTGATAGGGATGCTGGAACATTTCCATCGCCAAGGCAATTTTGGGATTCTCTTGGTAAAGGGCTTGCAGAATTTCCAGTTGGGCTTTATGGTCATCAGGATTACTATGAATTTCCCCTAGATAAACGACATCGGCTTTAACCAATTCCTGAATAATCGTTTCTGGAGATGCTAGCAACTGCATCTCAACAGGTTGATTTTCTGGTAGTGTCAGCGTTGGAGACAGTTCAGCGCCAGTCGGGGGGGTACAGAAGCAAACGATACCCAACGACCAAGCGCAGAGTTGGGTTCGTAGTAAGGGCTTTAGCCTATATTTTCTTAGATGTCCTAGCGTCAAATTAACCTACAATCTATTCCACTATTTTAGCTATGCCACGCTAGAAATCTTACAAGTTTTCTCGTCGCACGTCAATCCTGGGACATCTTCAATCTGTCATCTAATTCATCGTTGTAGTGGACTGACATGACTACAAACCCAATCTAATTAGGCGTGTCACTAGTTTATATTTACAGCACTTTCTGGTCTGATGCGATATCTTTATAGGGCGCACGTCAGTGCGCCCCTACACCGCTATATTGATTGGGAATGTCCTTTGTTGGTGGATTGGCGCTGATGCCATTGTCCCAACGTTCCGCCAAACACCCCAATTAAAAACAATCCGAATAGTGCGGAAGGTTCTGGCACATCTTGGGCGATAATAAACGCATTATCCTGAATTGTAGTAATAGCAGAATTGCGGCGGATAATATCTGAAAGCCTCGTATCGCCAATATCCGGTCTGAAATTCAGGAGATCCTGATCAGCCAGATAAAAGAAGCGATCGCCATCCTGTAAACGCTGGAATTGATCTGAGAGAATCACATTGAACAATTCGCCAACCATCCCACCGTTATAGGCGTCTTCAGCAATCCCACCGATCCACAAATCGACTAAATCAATGTTATCTTGACCATCGGTCGTGCCGTAAATATCTCGGAAGCGCTGGGCAATTTCGGCGTCGGATGTAATTTGATCGAAACTGGTGTATCCGCCTAATCCTAACCCTCGACGTGCTTGATTATAACTGGGAAGTCCATGATCGCGTCCCCGTTGAATATTCACGGCGGCTAAATCCAGTCCCCCGTTCCCAGCCGGGAAGAGGAAATTGCGAACATCATCAACTAAAAAAGCATCTACGGCTTGCGCGTTCTGAGAGGCTAACCCCAACAGCAAGGAATCAATCCCATTCTTGGTAATTTCTTGGGGACTGAAAAAACTATCTCTCAATGAAATACTCCCCGCCGATGTGCCATCATTGTTGATCCGTTGCAATTCTGGAGATAACATGGTGTGACCGACTCGGTAAGCGGCGGTGGAAAATTCGTTGCTAATACTGGGGTTGACGGTTTCATCGTAGCCACTATGGGGATCGATCGCCCCTTCACCCAAGAGTAAAGGTAGAAACTCATTGTAGGTAATTGCCTGAATTTGAGCCCCAACAATCCGGCGGGTGGTTTGATAGATATAGTCATCTACAGAAAGTCCCGCATCAGCGGCTTTTTGAGACGTTGTTGGATCAGCGGCAATTTCATCAGCTAACCGGTTATGTTCCCGGACAAAAAGCGTGTGAACCGCCGTTAAAGCAATCTGTTCATTTGCCCGCACATCCCCAGCGATAAATAGATTGTCAGGGCTGACACCAAAGGGATTGGCATTCTCCAAATTTGCGGTATTGAAGGGTAACAGATTCCCGGCACTGGTTTTGAGTTTTCCACCTTCCCCCGTTCGTAAAAAATTCGCCCGTTCTAAATCTGATCCATAGACACTTGACCCATCAATATAAGCGGTAATCGCGTTAACTTGTTGGCGGGGATTATTACTATCTGTACCTGTCCCTGGTGCGGCGGCATTTCTGCGGAAGGGGATAATTGATCCAGGTGGAAATACTGGATCATCATTGGGAACGGGGATAGGTAAAAATTCTGCACCCGCAGGCGGATCAGTCAAGTCGAGGTCATGATCCACAAATTGTCCCCATTGCCATAGCCAATCGCTGGCGTTGAAGGGATTGGGGAGTGATTCAGATTGAGAGGCGATCGCGTTGCTGATAGCGCGAGGGTTGGGGCGATTCATCCCCGCAGGCGCGGAAATCCCATCACTGTAATCGGGTTCGAGGAGGCGAATCAGTTCAATTTCGGCTTCACCCCAAGTCGGATTATCCAGGTTATTGTTTGATCCGTCAATCGACCTAAATTCTATGGCTTGGGCGGGTAGGGATACAGCAAATCCTAGGGTAGCAAAGCTGGTTAGAGTGAGAAGCGTTTGACGGATTTTGCAAGCAGTCATCATGGTTGAATTACACCTTGATAGTTATGAACGAACTGAAAAAATCTGGCTCTGAAAATACCTGAAGGTATCAACTCGCAAAATTCAGTTCTACCTATTACTCACAATTAACCCACCAATTTTATGCAACCAGCGAAAAAAAGTTACATTTATTTACAAATCAGTTCCGGATTGACCGACTAATAGCAAACAAGCGTTGACTATCCGCAAAACTTTATTAAAGCTTTATACAACTTCCTGATAATTTTACGTAATCTTATCATTCCAGGGAGTACGCTTAAGTAAATAAAATTCACATTTGCTGAGATGTAAACGTCTTAGTCCCAGCAGTAATCGTTTTACCCAGCATCAATACCAATGACCTCTCAAATCAACGGCAAGCTTTGGCATGACCTGAATGGTAATGGATTCCAGGATAGTTTTGAACCGGGAATCGCAGGTGGGACAGTTTACCTGGATGACAATCACAATGGTGAATTCGATATCGGAGAACGTTCAACGTTAACCGATGAAGACGGCAATTATACCTTCTCTGACCTAGAAGCCGGAACTTATATCGTCGCCCAAACCCTTGCCCCCGGCTGGCAGCAGATGTTCCCCAATCCCAGTCAGCCAGGGGAACGGCTGTTTGCGACTCCGGCGGATGGTTCCGATGAAATTGTCGAGTTAAATGCTGTAACGGGTACAGAAATTAATCGGTTTACCGTGCCAACCTGGATTAGTGGTGGACCCGATGGCTTGGCGTTTAATGGTAGCAGTTTGTTCTTAACCAATGGCAGCAATGATTTATGGGAAATCGACCCGAATACAGGCGATTTAATTGATACGGACTCTCTCTCGATTGGTGATAATTTTGATGGATTAGCAACGATAGGAGACAAGGTTTATCTACTGGATCATATTGCCAATGACATTATTGAATTTGATCCCGTTAGCGACACCGTTACTAACGTTCTGGATATTGACTGGGTTAATCCCGGTGTTGAGTTAGTGGCGGGACTGTCTGGAGATAGCGCCTCAAACCAATTGTGGGCGACAGATGGACATGACCAGGTTTTCCAGATTGACCCAGAAACAGGTCAAGTGGTTCAATCCTTTTTTGCCAATACCGGGAATGCTAATGCGGGTGTCGCGGTTATTGGGGGTGAGATTTATCTGGGTTCTCTGGATCATCCCCAGGAAATTAATGTGGTTGACCAAAATGGTCTGTTGCAGCGCACAATTGATATAGTTGGTAAAAGTATAGTCAAATATAGACAGACTAAATTTCATTGCAGAAA
>CAZNNK010000542.1:0-5124 GCA_964574085.1 uncultured Coleofasciculus sp. | reverse complement strand
CTTGTCCTCCTTGTCTTGTCCCCACCCTAAGGTAAAAAACCTACACCTGTCAGTCCTCCTCAACCCCCGCAACCTGATCCCAATCCCTTACCCCCTCCTCCCAATCCTGATCCTGGGAACCCATCAAACCTGAACCCTATCGAATCTCTCGCCTTCCTCATTGGCGATATTCTGGGAGTAGAAACCCAAATTAACCATGATCCAGAAACTGGTAAATACAACTTAGGGTGGCCCCTTTCAGAGAAACAAATTTTATCCATTGGCTTTCCCACACCACCAGTAGCGAATCCTTCAGTTCTAGAAACGTTTCCACTGAGCGATGATAGTATCTCAAGCATTGATCAACGTTTTGAGGGAGAATTTGAGGATTATTTTGGCGAAAACTTCACTAATGAAAACGTTACGGCTGAAACCCTGCGAGAAACCCTCAAGACTATCGAGGGTCAAACTGGGAAAAAAGCGGTTGTCGTTTATGCACTTTCCTATCCGGAATATTTGGAACTGGTGCTGGTTCTTCCTGAAGGTTCTCCTATCCGCAAGATTGTCCCTCAAGCCAATGCCAAAGCCCTACAGCAGACGTTAATCCAATTCCGCCGCGCCGTCACTGAGGTCAACATCCCCAGAGACTACCTGACTCCAGCCCAGCAACTCTATAACTGGATGATTGCTCCCCTTGAATCTGAGCTACAAGCACTGGGCATCGACACCCTCATCTTCTGCATGGATGCGGGTTTGCGGCTGATTCCCATGGCAGCCCTCCATGATGGCGAGCAGTTTCTAGTGGAAAAATATAGTATCGGCTCTATTCCCAGCGTCAGCCTTACCAATAGTCGCTACAACCCCATAAAGGATGTCCCAATCCTGGCAATGGGAGCCTCGAAATTCCGAGGAGGATTATCCCCTTTACCTGCGGTGCCAGTCGAGTTGGAGCTTATTACCCAGCAATTAGGGTCGGGTCAATCTTTCCTTAACCCTGAATTCACCGTAAATAATCTCAAAGAACAACGTCAGCAATTCGGTATCATCCACCTAGCTACTCACGGCGAATTCCAACCCGGAAAACCTCATAACTCCTATATTCAGCTTTGGGACAAAGAAAAACTGAGATTAGACCAACTGCGGCAAATGGGTTGGAATCAGCCCCCCCAAGTTGAGTTATTAGTCTTAAGTGCCTGTCGTACTGCTTTGGGAGACTGGCAAACAGAGTTGGGTTTTGCGGGATTGGCGGTACAGGCGGGAGTTAAATCCGCATTGGCAAGTTTGTGGTATGTCAGTGATGGCGGCACATTAGCACTGATGAGTGAATTTTACCACCACTTAAATCAAACGGATGTGACAATTAAAGCCGAAGCTTTGCGACGCGCCCAAATTGCCATGCTGCGGCAACAGGTACAAGTAAAAGAGGGTAAGTTGATTGGAACTGGGTTGCCTAACCCTATCCCCCTACCACCTGAATTATTAGGCAATCAAGATTTCTCTCATCCTTATTATTGGGCAGCGTTCACGATGATTGGTAGCCCGTGGTAATACTAACAGGACTTAGACACAAACGCCATTTATGATCAGGGCACGATAATATCGTGCCCCTACTGATGGCTCTTCCCACTTCTTTTTTGCATAGCCTGTGACTCCCAAAGATATTAGTAGATTGTTACGGTAACAATTTTGCTTATGTCTATTACAACTTTTTTCAAGTCCTTATCCCTGGTTACTGCTGGTGCGACTTTGATGACCTTGGGACTAAGCCGTGAGGCTTTAGCTGGCTCCTTCATTAAAGATAACTTTACCCGCACTGGCTTAAGTGAGTCAATTACAGCACCTTTTCGCTCTCCATCGACCTCTACTGTGAATGAATATGGTGGCTTAGTGGAAATTGTTGTTTCCGGAACGGGCTTTAGTTTAGCTCAAGATATTAACGATGCTTTCTATGGCGTTCCTTCAGGAAACCCACTTGATTCCCAGTTTTATCAGCTTAATATTGGTTATGATGGGCAGCCTCTTTTCCCATTTGTCGGGGAATCTCGTAATATCAACAATTTCATTACCTTTATCGATGGAATAGGTTTTGTTAATTCTCCAGCAACTCCTCCCTATGCTGTTGACAATATTTATAATTTTGTTGTCAGTTTGCCATCCGATGCGGGAAGTCTCAGATTTGGAGTCTCCGACGGAAACTTCAGCGATAATGGGGGTCAATATAACATTGACGTTTATCAACTTGAAGCCAAGCAGCCAACAGAATCGGTTCCTGAACCTTCTTCTGTTATCAGTCTTTTAGCGCTTGGTACTTTAGGTGGAGCTTCAACGCTACAGTACCGCTGGAGTAAGCAGAGCTAATCTCTCCTCGTTCTTCGTTCAATCAGGACTGACAGATTCACTGTTATCATATCAATTTCGGTTGCATGGGAATTATAGACAAAGAAAGTGAATTGGCTGGCAATTTTTGATGAGACTCTGATTATAGCGCTTCTCATAGAGGCATCATAAGGGTGGGGGCGCAAGCCTTGCGCCCCTACAGCACTCCTAGATTTGCCAACGCTGCTGACGGGTACAGAAGAAAATGTGGAAACAGGGTTAAATGTGTCGCCAGCCGGAGAGGTACAGTTAACCGAGTCTCAAAGATATTAATTGAGTAGCAGGAGCATTAAGCACTCTTCAAAAAGCTGTGTCATTGCTCTCATCCATCCCATATCTGTTGGCTATTGGATGGCGTTTGTGTGGTTCCATGATGTCTCATTGCTGGATTCAGTTTGTTGACCTATTTATGCTCAAAACCAATGCAGAAAGTAAGGGTATGCCCAGAGAATTTGACGAACAGGGCAACTCCCAAGCGAGTTGATGTTATCTCGTTTAACAAGGTTGAAAAAAAGACAGTGTTTGAGGAGGAGCAGATTCTCTTAAAACGTCTATCTCAAGGCGACAAAACTGCCTTTTGGCAGTTATGGACACAGCATCAAGACTATCTTAAACGCTGCTGTCTAAATTGGATGGGAGGCAACCCCATTGATGCCGAAGAAGCCCTCAGTCGGGTGACGTTGAAGGTGTGGAAAAAATTGCCAAAGCACGCCGAGAAAATTGAAAACCTGAGAGCCTGGTTAAGGCGGCTGACGTATCACCTTTGTGCGGATATCCATCGCGAACGCAAAAGAAGCGCTATGGGTGTGGAGAGTATCGAAGAAATAGCCGTGACAGGTAATGAAGACGTTGCCTCTAGCGGTGCATCGCCGGAATTATCTATTCTGGGTAGCGAATTGGAGATGTACATCTGTCAGGCGATTGATAATCTACCGCCAAAACTGCGGGAAACATTTATCCTCTATTGCTACTGGGAGATGCCTTACACAGACATCGCCCAACACCTAGCTATTTCCAACCCGAATGTTCGCAAACGTATCCAAAAGGCGCGAGAACTTCTGCAAAAGCAGTTGACGCCCTATCTTTCTGGGTTAGAGAACTCTCCCCGATTGAATTCCCCCTTACCTAGTTTAAAAAAGGGGGAGCCAAAAGAGAAGCTTAAATCAGATCAATCTAAATCGGCACTATCCGATTCTCATATACCAATCAGTGCAGGGTGCATTCCACAGTCCATCAACTATAAGGTAACAGCGACATGTCTAGTATCACTGTCACACCCCTGGTACAACTCGCCCAGCCTTCAGGGGTGGAGATGAATGCTTATGTGGTTTTGGATAAGAAACCCACTCGGCAACAGATGAGGCTGAACACAGTAACTCAGTACGTGCAGAAGCATCCCACTGGCTGGAAGAAACGGTGGGAACGGGCGGAGTTACTGTATGAAATGGGGCGCTGGGAGGAGGCTGTCGTAGAATACCGCTTAGTGATTGAGCGACAACCTCAGTTAATTGATGTGCGGCTTTCCTTGGGGAAGCTGTTGCAGTTGATGGGACAAGAAGCGGATGCGATCGCACTTTATGAGAGTGCTAAAGCTTTGACCCGTAATACTGCCACATTTGAGCATATCACAGGATTGATTGAAACCTGTCACCGCCGCAGCCAGGATGCGGCTAAGTTTTTTGAGAAAGCTACATTGCTGGAACCGGAGAATAGGTTTCACTGGTTGGCGCTAGGGTTAACGTACTTGGAAACCGAGGCGCCAGTTGAGGCGCTGCGGGCGTTTGATGCGGTTTTGCAACTCAACCCGAATGATATTGTGGCAAACAGTCACAGTTATGATGCGCTGATGGCGGTGGGTGATATTGAGGAAGCCCAGCAGCGCTTGCAGCAAACCTTAGAGTTATTCCCCCAGGATTTACGCTCTCTCAAACGACGTGCCGATTATCGCTGTAGCAGGGGATTGGTTTTTGGTAAGGAGGGTAAGCAGACAAAGGGGATAATTCAGACGATGCTGAGTATTGCTCCCGATGCGGCTTATGGGTTTGATTCCCTGGCACAGTATCACCTTCTCCGAGGGGAATGGAAAGAAGGGGTAGCGGTTTTGCAGCAGTTTGTGGAGCAGCGCCCGTTTAATCCAGGGGGTTGGTATTACTATGCCCAGTGTCTGTTCCACACCGGGGATTATACCACAGCAACTATGGCAATTCTCCAGGCATACAAGCTGTATCCCAACGACTGTGAAATCTATCGGGCGCTGTGTGAGATTTTACCGAAGGCGGGAATAACCTCTCCCTCTATTCCTGTATCTGTTCATTCAATAGTGGAGGAAATGTTAGAGAAGTTTCCACAGCGCTGGAGTGTCTGGGCGACGGCGGGGCGAGTGCTGGTGGAAGGGTTTGAAGAGAAGGAAAGGGGGTGTCGAGTTTCGGCAAAAGCGGTGGAACTTCAGCCGCAATTGGCGGATGCTTGGTTTCGTCATGGGCGGGTGTTAGCGCTTGCTGGGAAACACCGGGAGGCGGTGGTGGCGTTGGAGCAAGGATGGATGGAGTTACCGCCACAGGGGGGGTATTTGCAATCGGTGCCTGCGGCGGTGTGGTTGGGGGAGAGTTATCGGGTTTTGGGGGAGGAGGAAAGCAGTCGGAAGTGGTGGAAGGAAGCCTGTGAGGGGGCTAAGGAGTTGATGGAGTTTAATCGGGCAACTGCTTATTACTGGCGAGGGAGAGCGTTGGCGGGGTTGGGGGATGTGATGGGGGCTTCTGAGGCGTATTG
>CAZNNK010000541.1:0-5125 GCA_964574085.1 uncultured Coleofasciculus sp. | reverse complement strand
GGAGGAGGATTATAACTAAAAGTAGCGTCTTCCAAATCCAGTTGAGTTTGAGTTGGATCATCCGGGTCAGCCGGTAAAGAAATAGGATTCCAACCGACTGTTCCATTGACACTGAGATTGTTATAAACCTGTAATCCAACGGCTGGAGACATGGGCATGGTATCGGGCCAAACAATGGGGTAGGCTTCCGTCCCTGGCGTCGCTGGATCATCAAAGGTTCGTGATTGCTCAATCTGTGCCGTCGTGGGATCATCATAGGTTGGTGGTGGCAAGAATGAATTTCGGCGTTCATAGACTCCCGCACCAGTGACAATCCGCAAACCCCCCACTGGATCAAGGTTATTTTTGGGTTGCCGCGCTGCGGCTTTTTCCCAGAACCCATTTCGCCCTTTGTCGCCGACATCCGCTAGAGACTTAATTTGGGAGGAACGCACCCGCGTCGAATCCTCTGGCTCGGTCTTATCCCTGTCCCATACTGTCCCATCAATGGCTTGTTCAGTTCGGGGAATATTTTGACTGTCGTAGTACACGGCGGGTAAGTTATTCCCAACGAGGATGCGATCGCCCACAAAGTTTTCTTTCTCATCATCTTCCAAGGTGGCGGGTTCCGTGGCTTCGGGATAAACTTTGTCTGTGCCGTTGAGATTCAGCGTAATATTGGCATACTGATTCGCAGCACTTTTGCCATCTGGGGCGTAGGGTAAGCTCCATTTGTCTGGGGGACGCAGCGCCTCACCCCCTCCAAGGGGATTGTCTGCACTACCAAAGCTTTCTTCAACACCTACTGCCACTTCATCAAAGGGGACTCGCCGAGTTCGCTCTTGAAAGTAGGCGAATAATGCCTCAGAGCGTACTCGTTCTTGTTCACTCTCCTCAGCCTCTTTCACCCTCGTTTGCACATCACTCGGATCATCTTGGTGAAACCCTTCTGATCCGGGATCATTACCGTTAATCCATGTTGTGGTTAAGTGATTCAGCCGTCTAGTATACGCTTGACTGTTGTAGAGAACCTTTTGCGGTGATTCACCAGCCGCTGATTGCTCATTCTGCTTTAATTTTTTCTCATTGGGTTCTGCGCCTCTAACGAATAGGTCAACCCGAACATCTTTGCCATTCGGCTGGCTAGCTAGGGGGGCAGAATTGATAATGTGACCCCCGACGGAAATTTTGCTATTTTCGGGTTGATAAAAACAAGACTCGTCGGCACTCACTTGGTAGAGTTCAATTTGACCCCCTTCTGTCGTTGTGGTAAACAAGTTGCTGTTGGTGATCATGCTGCCATTGAGGCGGAGGGTATCCCCAGCAACCACGGCTAAATCATCTTCAAAGACAACGGCATTATTTGACAAGGGGATTCGCGCTCTATCTTGCTGATACTCTAGTGCCGAAAAACCCGGACTTCCTGTATACGTTTCATACTTCCCTCTTTCACCACTCGGAATAGTTGCGTTTAGCTCATCCAAATCCGCGATCGGTACGGTTGCCGTATAGACAAAGAAGCTTTTCGCCAACTTAGAGCCGGACTTATACCAACCCGCTTGAGTGACCAACTTAGCACTTGTGCTCAGGGCGGCGGCGCAGGTTGGGCTAGCAAAACCGTCATCCATCGGCGGCGCAGTGGCATCTAAGGGGCTTCTGGCTGCGGCAAAGGCACCGTTGTTGGGGTCACGAGCGGGGCTACGGAAGACGATGTTGTATAGGGTAAAACTATCGAAAGACCCATCGCCATCGGTATCAACGGGAAATCTCCAAGCGGTTGATATCGTTTCCCCCTCCTCTAGAATATTCGCATCTTCTTCCGGTGTAATGTTGCCACCATCAATGTTATAAGCTAACTTCAGACGCTGCTCATCAGGAAAGGTAAATTTCTGATTATCCGTTCTGAGCAAACCATATAGCGCATCATCAGAAGGGGTTGCCCGGGGCAATCGTGGATCATCAAATAAGGCATCAAGTTTGGCTTTTGCCCGTTCAATCGCTGGCGCAGCTGACGCCATTACCTCTTCATTCACTCGATAGTTACGAGCATTCTTGGCACGGTCAAAGGAGCGAAATACCATCGCGGTGGTGAGTAGGATCACCACCAAAATCACCATGGTTACCGTAGGCAGGATAAATCCAGCCCCAGCGAAGCCAGAGCGACGGCGCAATACCATCAACCTTCGCAATAACCAGGTCATGACCCCTTTAGTCAGGGTTCTCGATAGTTTTAGGAGTTGCCGATAGAGTTTTTGAATAACCTTGGCTAGCTTTTTCGGGATTGACATGGTGATGTCCTCTCAAGAGGTATCGATAGATAGTTAAACCGGACAATAACGCTTCTCTGGGCGTTCCGTCTGGGTGATTTTGATGATAAGCAATAGCAAGACGTTTAATATATGTCCGGATGGGGACGAGCCTCTTTTGTATTATGAGACAAACACTCTGGGGGCAAGTTCCCTCTGGCGATAGATAGAATTATTTGACGTATTATCAGACGCAGTTCTCACCGATCACCCTGCCTTAATCAGATTGTACTCTACGGTACACTCGTCTCATCAGTGAGTCCCTACGCCTAGCTTACCCACTTTGGCGAGAAAAGTGATCATCCTTTTGGTTATTTGTCCTTCGTCCTTGGTTAAGGAGATGGGGTGAGGGGGTGATGGGGTGATGTTAGCTTTAGAAGTTGATCGGGGCGGGTTTAGTTACATCTGGGTGAGGGAGGAAACGATAATGGTCAAACCCGCCCCTACACAAGACTTTACCTTCCCCATCTTCCCTACCTTCCCTACAGGGTTTAAGTAGTCGGACTGGCATAAAACGGTACTGTATTAAGTGCAAGTAAATTGCCCTCAAACCCTTACTGTTCCCTGTTAAGAGTTCCCTGTTAAGAGTTCCCTCATCTCAACCGTTAACTTTAATTGTGTCCACCCACTTAATAATGATGGAGATTAATCCCTGCTTCCTTTGCCATCGCCTGTAATCCCTTCTTCTCCAGCGTCTTAATCGCCTTTGTCGAAAGTTTCAGCTTGACCCAGCGATTGCCTTCTTGCCACCAGACTCGCTTCGATTGTAAGTTGGCTTGCTGCAATTTTTTGGTGCGGCGGTGAGAGTGGGAGATGGCATAGGCGTTATTTGCCTTCTTTCCCGTTAGTTGACATTTGCGTGACATAATGTGCCTTTCGTTATAGTCCGTATTCCATCATATCTTGGTCAGGGAACAGGGTGTGGGGTGTCGGGTGTCGGGTGTCGGGTGTCGGGTGTCGGGTGTCGGGTATGGGGTGTCGGGTGTCGGGTGTCGGGTATGGGGTGTCGGGTGTCGGGTGTCGGGTGTCGGGTGTGGGGGAGATGGGGGGATTCACGGTATGTGGCGCAACCTGAGTGTGATGTAGGGGCGGGTTTCACTACTATCTTTTCGGTTGCAACCCTAAGTAACTAAACCCGCCCCGACTGGAACCCAGCCTACCGATTGGTCAACCGAGTCAGCACCTGATTCGACCGTTCCACAAAGGACTTCATCCCTTTCGCGTCAAAGCCTTTTTGTGCCATCAGCGCCAAGTCATAGACATGCTGACAAATCAGGTTGGCTAATTCCCCACTGGGAGATTGACCCACGCCTTGAACAATACTCCCCTGACTAATCTCGACTAAGTTCTCAATCAAGGGGTGTGCCGTATTCACCACTAAAATATGTTCCTCAGGAAACTGCGCCGTTTGCTGTTGCAACAAAGCCGTCATATCCTGCAACCGTCGCATGGCTTCCGGTAACAGCACCATCGCCGGGGGAGTCCCTTGGGGGTCATCGGACTTCAGCGCCTGGGTTTTCACATTCACCTTGGACTTATTTATCGCCTGCTCAAATAACTCCTTCACCAGTTCGCTACGAGTCTTATTGGTTTTGGGATCAACGATGTCCGCCGCCTTATCTTGGTCAACCAGGGTATTATCTAACTCTGAGTCTACCCGCGAAAACTTGACATCCGAATATTCCTGTTCCAAGAAACTAATAAAGTGGGTGTCGATAAACGAGTCCATATACAGGACTTCCAACCCCTGATTCTTGTGCAGTTCCACATAAGTGGCTTGGGCGACTTCGTCGGTGCAGTAGAAAACGTGATTTCCGTGCTGGGCTTTGTTGCGGTCTAAATACTCCTTCAGCGTCGTATAGGTTCGTCCCTGCTCATCCTGATTCACTTCCCCTGGACTCACCTCTTGCCAAGCATCGTCCTCTTGAGATTGCACTTCTACCTCTGGCGTCTTGGGTTTACTGGCTGAGTCTGCCGAATAGGTGGTGCGATAGAGAATAATATCTTCGACTTGTTTCTTGAACTTGTCGTTATTCAAAGCACCAAATTTGACAAAGGTACCCACATCTTGCCAGCAGCGGATATAGTCTTGCCGTTGCTCAGTGTAAAGTTGATTCAGGCGGTCAGCGATTTTCTTGGCAATGAAATCGGCAATCCGGCGCACCGTCCGGTCATTAGTCAGGGCGGAACGGGACACATTGATGGGAATATCGGGACTATCAATCACCCCGCGCAGCGGCATGAGGAAGTTAGGAATCACTTCTTCACAGTTGTCGCTGACAAACACCTGATTACAGAATAGCTTGATATGACCCTTGGTCACATCCACATCCGGCTTCAGCTTGGGGAAATAGAGAATCCCATTCAACAGAAACGGATAATCGGTCTTCAGATGCACCCACAGCAGGGGGTCTTCCTGAAACGGATACAGATAGCGATAAAATTCTAAATAGTCCTCATCCTTGAGATCCCGTGGTGATTGTTTCCACAGTGCCTTGTGCTGATTCAGATCCTCACCATCAAGCTTAATCGGTACAGGCATGAAGTCGCAGTACTTCTTCACCAGTTGACGAATCCGGGCGGGTTCGACATATTCGGTCTCTTCATCCTGTAGCGTCAGCGTAATTGTGGTTCCCCGGTCTTGGCGAGAGGACTCCGACAGTTCAAACTGGGGTGACCCATCACAGGACCAATGTACCGCCTCAGCACCGGCTTGGTAGGAGAGGGTATCAATCTCGACGTTTTTCGCCACCATGAAGCAGGAGTAGAAGCCGAGACCAAAATGGCCGATAATCTGTTGATCAGCGTCTTTTTGGTATTTCTGGATAAACTCCTCGGCG
>CAZNNK010000540.1:0-5127 GCA_964574085.1 uncultured Coleofasciculus sp. | reverse complement strand
CATAGAAAATGTCCAGTTATGTCACTAATTGTCTAGATATTTACGGACTGTTAGTTATGCTGATGGTACATTTGTTGATTTCAAACCCGCCAAAGGTATCATTCCTGTCGCGCCACCCGAGGTATTTATCGGTAAAAAACCCCAGGATATTTTGCCGCCAGACGTAACTCAACGGCTACAGCAAGCCTCCCAGCAGGCTATTCTCTCCGGTCAACTTCAAACCTGTGAGTATCAGTTGACAATTAACGGGCAACTCAGCGAGTATGAAGCGCGGATTATTGCCTGTAATTCCCAGGAAATTATTGCCATTGTCCGGGACATTACTCTACGGAAACACGCCGAGGCAGAAATTATCCGGGCGCGGGATTTATGGCAAGCGATTTTCAATGAATCAGCCGATGCTATTTTTTTAGTTGATCCAGATACCCTTTTAACTCTAGACTGCAACCAACGGGCAATTGAGTTATTTGAAGTCACCAGCAAAGTTGAATTACTCAATATCGAAGGACAGGCGCTACAAAAAGAACCGTTCCATCCCGATGACCTAGAGTCTATCGTTGATGAAATTCAGAGGTATGGATTTTGGAGTCGAGAGATAGAATATCTGAGCCAAAAAGGACGGTTATTTTGGGGAAGTTTAGCGGTCAAGCGAATTAAAGTGGCGGATAAAACCCTCCATTTAGTCCGCGTCACCGACATTACCCCCCGTAAACAAGCAGAATCAGATTTACGTCTCAGTGAAGCTAAACTGCGCGAAAAAGCCGAAACCTTAGAACTCACTGTCAGCGAATTGCAACAAACCCAAGTCCAACTCATCCAAAAGGAAAAAATGGCATCCTTGGGTCAGTTAGTTGCTGGGATTGCTCATGAAATTAATAATCCGGTTAGCTTCATTGCTGGCAATATTAACCCCGCCCGGATGTATATCTATGATCTTTTGCAGCTAATTTCCCTCTACGGGCAATTTTATCCCACACCCCCTCAGGAAATTCAAGACTATATTGTTGATAGAGAACTCGATTTTATTCAGCAAGACTTTATACAATTATTGGATTCCATGCAAGAAGGATCGGCAAGAATTCAGGGAATCGTTCAATCCTTGCGAAACTTCTCCCGTTTAGATGAATCGGACTACAAAAAAGCCGATATTCACCAGGGTCTCGAAAGTACCCTAATGATCTTACAACATCGCCTGAGAAAACAGCCGAACCGAGCCGCGATTCGGGTGATGCGAGAGTATGATGATCTACCCCTAATTGATTGCTATCCTGGAGAGTTGAATCAGGTCTTTATCAATATTTTGAGTAACGCGATTGATGCTTTAGAAGTACGAATGCAGCAGGATACAAACTTTATTCCTAAGATTCGGATTTGTACCGATTTTATTACCGTTCCAAATCAACCGGATATCAATAAAATTATTATTCGGATTACCGACAATGGTGTAGGGATAGATCGTCAGATTAAATCGCGCATATTTGACCCATTTTTTACTACCAAAACCATTGGTCAAGGCACAGGATTAGGTTTATCGGTTGCTCACACCAGTATCGTGGAGCGACATAAGGGTGAGATTCATTGTAAATCGTTATTAGGGCAAGGTACAGAGTTTGTGATTGAGTTACCTGTGTGATTAGTCTTATGACATTCTCGCTTCCCTTCAGAAGCAGGCTAGATCATTTGCCATTGTATTTAGCAATTTTTTTGAGTAAAGATAGATTATCTAGAGTGATTTTCCCACAAAATCCAACATTCTACAACACAAAATTCGGTGATTCCGGGTTAGGATATTATTAAGGATAGTTTAGGTGTATTGGCTTCTAAAGGTTTGGTATTTAAATCTTTAGAAGCTAGTTTATTCAGTAGTCGGATAAAATTGAAGTTAATAGTTGAGATTAGGGAATAGGGAACAGGGACTAAAAAGTTTTGATCCCCTCTGCCCCCCATCTTCCCTATCATTCAGTCCACTCATGTAGAGCCTTTGCGTGAACAGTAAGAAGCCAATCAAGCCGCAGGTAAGAGCGATCGCGACAACACCACGCCCTGATAATACTGTTGTAACTGACGGGTTGCGGCTGACCAACTCCAGCGTTCGGCTTCCGCCCTAGCGTTTTGGCGTAAGGTTTCCCGTTCGGTTTGTTCCTGAAACAGACGTTGAGTCGCTGTGATCGCGCCTTGTTCATTCCTGGGATCAAACAGGTAGCCGTTCACCCCATCGGTGACGATATCTGGGATTCCCCCAGAACGCGCCGCGACAACGGGACACCCCGCCGCCATTGCTTCGAGTAAAACTAATCCCAAGGTTTCGGTACGGGAAGGGAAAATAAACGCATCCGCCGACGCAAACGCAGAACCTAAGGCTTCACCCGTCAGATACCCGACAAAATGGGTGGGGGTTCCAGCAAAATGTTTTTCTAGGGCGCTGCGATGGGGTCCATCGCCTACTAACGCCAAACGCGCACCGGGAATCGATTCCAGAACGGGTTTAATCCGGTCAATCTCCTTTTCCGCCGACAACCGCCCCACATAAAGCAGCAAGGGACTTTCCGGGTGTCCTTGAGACAAGTGCGATCGCATGTCCTCAGACGCCAAACTGGGTCGAAATGTCTCTGTATCCACTCCCCGTTGCCACAAATCCAATCGTTCAATCCCTCGCCCTCTCAATTCCTCCACCATTGCCGTTGAGGTACATAAATTAAGCTGGGCTTGGTTGTGATTTGCCTTAATTAATTCCCACATCACAGGTTCTAACATGCCTAACCCATAATGCTGAAGATACTGGGGTAAATGAGTATGATAGGACGCGATTAAAGGAATTTGCATCGCTTTAGCATAATAGAGTCCTCCTAACCCTAATACCGCCGGATTCACCACATGAATTACATCCGGCTTAAATTCAGCTAACGCCATACCAATCGCGGGTCGAGGTAATGCCAGTTTCAGTTCGGGATATAAAGGTAATGGAAAAGCCGAAACGCCATAAATTTTGGCACCTTTGTGTTCTGTGAGTCCACCATCAGGGCAAATAACTAGAACCTGGTCACCATTCCGTTGTAAATGGTCAACCGTGTGCCGTAGTCGCGTGACAATCCCATCAACTTTAGGCAAAAAAGTTTCAGTGAATAAGGCAATTCGCATAATCGTGTGACTGTGTGCGGAGTGGTATTGCAAACGGTAGAAAGCTTCTTATTGTTTCCCCCTTAAAAAGGGGGACGGGGGCGGCTTCTGGAGAGAGTCCTTTCGTTTAGGGTCACTAAAGCGTGACCTCGGTTTTAATAAGATACCCGCTAGAACAACTAAGGATCTTCCGCGTTTTTGGGCGGTAACGTACAGAGTCCATGAATGCCAATGGCAGCAATAATTCCCCCTAGTAAAACGCCTACACCTTCAGCAAAACAATTGATTCGATGTCTGTTTTCTGCGGCTTGGGCGATGGATAGATCCCGCATTGTCGAAGACGGAGATTGAGACAACTTCTGGTAATAAGCATGATGACGCTCTAATTCTACCCATTCTGGCACAAGATAATAAGCACTGAGGGCAGAAGCAGCGAAACCCGGTAAGACGACAAACACGAGCAGAATTGCCGATTTGATCATCGTGATGACAAGCTATCGGAACATACAGCAGATGATTGAAACCATCGGTTCAGTAATTATGATGAACGCATCTAGACTGATTTGGATGGAAAAAACAGAAACATCAACCAGCGAAACCCCATTTTCTGGATGTTTTATGTCTTCCCTACCGTAAGCCTGAATCCTGAACCGATAGTTTAGAGAGTTAGCGCCGCCAAGACACCTTAGGTAAGATTTGTTGTTCATCTACACGGTGCTTGTACTTGCTGGCAAAGTTGAGTAAGGAATCGATCAGGGAATCCGATAGGTAATGGGGTTGGAGTCCTAAACTTAACAGGCAAGTATTTTTGGCGTAGAAATAATGCTGTTCTAACTCAACTCGTGGGTTATCTAAGTGTTTAATATCCACATCGATATCCAAATGGGTTCCAGCATTTTTCACCATCACGGCTAAGTCGCCCACACTGAACATTTCCGTGAACTGGTTAAAGACGCGGAATTGACCCGGATCAGCCGGATTCGCGATCGCGAGTTCGACACAGCGCACCGTATCCCGAATATCTAAGAAGCCCCGGGTTTGTCCCCCTTTACCATAGACTGTTAAGGGATGACCTACCGCCGCCTGAATACAGAAACGGTTTAAGGCAGTACCGAAAACGCCATCGTAGTCGAGGCGGTTAATCAGCATCTCATCCATTCCCGTTTCTTCGGTTAAGACGCCATAAACGACGCCCTGATTCAAATCCGTTGCCCGGAGTCCCCAAATCTTACAAGCAAAGTGGATATTATGGCTATCATGGACTTTGCTCAGGTGGTAGAAGCTACCAGGTTGTTTGGGATAGGGTAAGGTATCTTTACGCCCATTATGCTCAATGGTGATATAGCCTTCTTCGATATCGATATTCGGCGTGCCGTATTCACCCATCGTCCCCAGTTTGACCAAATGGCAATCAGGGAAGTCTTGTCGCATGGCATAGAGAATATTTAATGTGCCTACGACATTATTCACCTGAGTCAGCACCGCATGTTCGCGGTCAATCATCGAGAAGGGGGCAGAACGTTGTTCGCCAAAGTGAACAATTGCCTCCGGTTCAAACTGATGCAGGGATTTAATCAGGAAATCGTAGTCGGTAATATCCCCCACGAACAAGTCAATGGATTTGCCTGTCAGATCCTGCCAACGCTGGATACGCTGTTGAATCGGTGCAATTGGCGTCAGCGTTTCTACACCCAGTTTCATATCCCAGTGACGACGCACCAGGTTATCCATAATCCCGACGTCATATCCTTTGTTGGATAGATGCAGGGCGGTTGCCCACCCACAATAACCATCGCCGCCAATAACCAAGACTTTCATAGTCGATCCATAAATTTTGCTTGCCGATACTCGGTAAATGTATCAGGTTTCGGGTACTCTCGAACCATTAAAATCAGCGATCGCACCTTAAATCATCCTACAGGCTCATGACTCAACCGTCTCTACCCGCCAACTGTATCCTCCGACGCGCCAATTCTGGAGATCAGGGCGCGATTTTCCGATTGGTACTGG
>CAZNNK010000539.1:0-5129 GCA_964574085.1 uncultured Coleofasciculus sp. | reverse complement strand
TTACGCTAAATTATGGTCGCCCTAATTTTCTCTCATCACAATGAATTAGCCCTGCTTTCAAAGGGGGGTTGGGGGGGATTAAACCAATTATCAATAAATTGATGTACCTGGTGAGGATAATCAAAATCTAATAGGCGATAGGTTTCAAATCTTTCTAATGCATTCGTAGACGCCAACCAAATATTTAACCGACAAGTTAATATAACCCGCGCCTGATTAATCCAACCCGTTAATTGATGCGCCATTGCTTGTAAGGGATTCTCGGATGTCATTCTGAGTGGAACGGAGTGGAACGAAGAATCTCCCCAATTTCTGGCGTTGTTCAGCTTAACAGTAGAAGCTACTATCTCATCCACCCCATCCAAAAGCAGCCACACCCGCCCCTGTTCAATTTGTTTAACCAAATCATCCCGAATTTGTTGATTCAATCGCGTTGGCGGAATCGCTTGATTTAACCAAACCTCCAATAAATACCTGCCAATATCCTTACCCGACAAATCCGCCAGATTTATCCAAATCGGTAACCCTAAATTCTTCTCCAACAGCCAAAACGCGATCGCTTGTAGCAATGTTGTCTTTCCCGCCCCCGGTTCGCCGATTAAAGCAATCTGTTTCCCTTGGCTTTTTCCTTCCCCTTTCTCCAGAATCTGACTCAAAAACGCATCCTGTTCAAAGCGCTGGGTTTCCTGATACTGGGGTTCATAGAGTTGGGTTCCTCTTTCGGGTAAGAATTCGCGATCGCGCTTATCCTGTTTTCTCCTTTCCACCAACGCCAAAGGTACATAAATCTGTTCTCGTTCAAACTTGGCAGACTCTTCCTGCATCAAAATATTACTGGTAGCGCGTCGCCGTTTCTCCAGCATGGCGTGGCAAATCTTACCCCAATTTATTCCCTCATCCGTTACCTGTAGAGACGCGCCATGGCGCGTCTCTACAATGGTTTGACCCGTTCGTTCCTGCCATTTCTGGCGAATTTTCTCCAGATTCTCGGCTGGTTTGGTTTGATGCATCAGATTCAGCGAGAATTTCCAATATCCCTGATTCTTTTGTGACGGTTCTTCTTCTAATATTTCCAACTTTCGCAGCAAGTCAATCACCGTCTGAATCGCCTCGGCTTGGCGTTCATATCGAGGGCGACTGGATTCTTTGATCCGCTTCGGTAATTCTAAACCTTTACCCGATGCTTCCACTAATTTGACTAAGGCTTTCTTGGTTGTACCCACCTCAACCGTCTGTTCCCGTTTTCCCCGTTTACGCTTCACGTTCCCAGTGACACGCAGCTTGCACTCCGATACCCATTGTGCCAAAACCTCGGTATTCAACTCATCCCGATTCGCCTCTAATTCCTCCGCCGCCAGCTTTTGTAATGCCTCAACCAGGTTCAGGGTATTAGTCTGATCGGATTGTCCCCAACTAATCTTTCTGGACATCGGTCAAATCAAAAGAAAACCTAAAAAAAATCAGCTTTACCCAAGCCAATCAGCTTCCCCAAGCCGATAACTCCCATTGTAAAAGCCTTTCCCCAGTGGCTTGGGCAAGTTGTTTGGGCAACTACCCAAAAAAACAATGACCTTGTACTCCAAATCGAGGTCAAATCCATGACACGCCCAACCCCTAAAAAAAGAGCGATCGCACTCATCCTGATCGAATTCTCCCTTCCCCTTCTATTAGGTACATTCATTCATCCCAACTTAGAACTCAGCACCAGTGCAGGGTTTGTAGTATGGCAAATTAGCCAAGTGATTAGTTCAAAGCGCGATCGTTCGTAGTTTGTAGTAAGGGCTTTAGCCTATCAACGTTTCGCACTCACAGTTTCAGCTTCAATTATGTGAAGTTAAACGGCACTGAAAAAGCTGGTGGGCAATGCCCACCCTACGTATCAAGGATTTCTGCAAACCCCACTAAATGGGTTCACTCTTGACTATACGCCTCCATACCCACACAAGAACAAACCAGATTACGATCGCCAAAGGCATTATTAATCCGCCCCACCGCCATCCAGAACTTATGTTCCTTTGTCCACGGTGCCGGATAAGCCGCTTGTTCGCGAGAATAGGGATGATCCCATTCCCCAGCAATTAACACCTCCGCCGTATGGGGGGCATTTTTCAGCAGATTATTCTCCTGATCAACCTCCCCAGATTCAATCGCCTTAACCTCGTGGCGAATCCCAATCATCGCATCACAGAATCGATCCAACTCCTCCTTCGACTCACTTTCCGTCGGTTCTACCATCATTGTCCCCGCAACGGGCCAAGAAACCGTTGGCGCATGGAACCCATAATCCATTAACCGCTTGGCAATATCATCCACCTCAATCCCGGCAGACTTTTTCAAGCCACGCAAATCTAAAATACATTCATGGGCCACTAAACCCGACTTCCCTTGATACAAAATCGGATAATAAGGCGCTAAGCGATGGGCAATATAATTGGCATTCAGAATCGCCACCTTCGTCGCTTCCGTTAACCCATCTGCCCCCATTAGCGCGATATACATCCAGGAAATCGGTAAAATACTGGCACTTCCCCAAGGGGCTGACGCCACAACGCCAACGGAGTCGTTATTGGTTAGTGATCCATAACCTTTCACAAACGACACATCCGGCAAAAATGGCATCAAATGCGACTGTACCCCAATCGGTCCCATTCCCGGACCCCCGCCACCATGGGGAATACAAAAAGTTTTGTGTAAATTTAAATGGCAAACATCCGCCCCATAATCCCCAGGACGGCATAATCCCACTTGAGCATTCATATTCGCCCCATCCAGATACACCTGTCCACCATGGGCGTGAATCGTATCGCAAATTTCGCGAATGTCTTCCTCAAAAACACCGTGAGTAGACGGATACGTCACCATCAACGCGGCTAAATTCTGGCTGTGCTTTTCTGCCTTTGCCTGCAAATCCGCTAAATCGATATTCCCTTGGTCATCACAGGCAACAGCAACCACCTTTAATCCTGCCATAACCGCACTCGCCGGATTAGTCCCATGGGCAGATTGGGGAATCAAGCAAATATGGCGATGTCCCTCACCCCGATGTTCATGATACTGGCGAATCACCAGCAATCCTGCATATTCCCCTTGCGCCCCAGCATTGGGTTGTAAGGAAATCCCAGCAAATCCAGTAATTTCAGCTAACCACCTCTCAAGCTGCTGAAATAAAAGCTGATAGCCTTGGGTTTGAGACAAGGGGGCGAAGGGATGAATCTGGCTAAATTCCGCCCAACTAATCGGTATCATCTCGGCGGTGCCATTGAGTTTCATCGTACAAGACCCCAAGGGAATCATGGAAGTTGTCAGAGATAAATCCTTGGCTTGGAGACGATGAAGATAGCGTAATAACTCAGTTTCTGAATGATAACGGTGAAAAACTGGGTCTGTCAGATAGGCACTGGTGCGGGCAAAAGGCGGTTCAAACCCCTTAATCTCTCGTTTCAGCAGGGAGTCTACGGGAAACGGTAACGAATCAATCCCCTCAACGCCAACTGATCCAAAAATATCCAGGAGAGTCACCACATCATGGAACGTTGTCACCTCATCCAGGGTAATCGCGATCGCACTCTCATCCAACACCCGCAGATTCATCCCCTTGGCTTGCGCCGCCTGGAGAATATCGCCGATTTCCTGGCTATCGAACTCAACCCGCACCGTATCAAAGAACGGTTGTGAGCTAATGTTATAACCCAAGCGTTCTAACCCGGCTGCCAATATCACCGTTAACCGATGCACACGCTGAGCAATTTGCTTAAGTCCCTCTGGTCCATGATAAACCGCATACATACTGGCAATTACCGCCAGCAAGACTTGGGCGGTACAAATATTACTCGTGGCTTTATCCCGCCGGATATGCTGTTCCCGGGTTTGGAGGGCAAGGCGCAAAGCGGGTTTACCTTGGGCATCTTTAGACACCCCGACAATTCGCCCCGGAACCTGCCGTTTATACGCCTCACGGGTGGCAAAATATGCCGCATGGGGTCCTCCGTATCCCAGAGGAACACCAAAGCGTTGCGTTGTTCCTACGGCAATATCTGCGCCGAATTCACCTGGGGGTGTGAGCAGGGTGAGACTTAAAGGATCAGCCGCGACGGTAACTAAACCCCCCGCCTCATGTACCTTCGTTACAAACTCCCGATAATCGTAAATCGTGCCATCGGTAGCCGGATATTGCAGTAATGCCCCAAAAATCGGCGACTCAAACTCAAACGTCTGATGATCCCCAACAATGATCTCAATGTCCAAGGGTTTCGCCCGGGTTTGCACCACCTGAATCGTTTGCGGATGGCAATCCTGAGACACAAAGAAGGCATTAGCTTTGGTTTTGCACAAGCCATAACTCATACTCATCGCTTCCGCCGCTGCTGTTCCCTCATCCAGTAACGACGAATTGGCGATATCTAAACCCGTTAACTCTATAATTAGGGTTTGAAAGTTCAGCAACGCCTCCAGACGCCCTTGAGCAATTTCAGCTTGATAGGGGGTGTAGGCGGTATACCAACCCGGATTTTCCAGAATATTCCGCTGAATCACGGGTGGGGTGATACAGTCGTGATATCCCATGCCGATGAACGAGCGAAACACCTGATTTTTTGAGGCAATGTCCCGAAGGTGGGCAAGGGCAGCTTTTTCACTTTGGGCGGGGGGTAAGTTGAGGGGATGATTCAGCCGAATGGTGGAGGGAACCGCCACATCAATCAGTTCATCCAAGCTGGAGTAGCCCAATGCCTCCAGCATTTGCGCTACATCTTCAGCATTGACACCAATATGCCGTCTGGCAAATGAATCAGTTGATAGGAGATGATCCGCCGCCGCAAGCGTTGGCTGAGAATCATTCGAGAAGCCATTGAGAGTTGTGTCTGGATTAACTGAGACATTTGAGTTAGCCATATCAAACCGATTCATTCAAGGTGTTTTGGTGCATCAAGCCGCTAGAGTCAGCGTGACTCCTTATTATTTTTTAACAAACCATTCACAATCGTGCTGTTATTCGTCATTCGTCTTATGTCATTCGTCTTATGTCATACTCGCTTCCTTAAGAAGCCAGCTACGTCATTCGTCATTTGCCAATTCTTTTCCCCATCTTCCCCATCTTCCCCATCTTCCCCATCTTCCCCATCTTCCCCATC
>CAZNNK010000538.1:0-5130 GCA_964574085.1 uncultured Coleofasciculus sp. | reverse complement strand
TGATGGGGGTGATGAGTCTAGCGTTGATTCTTCTATTCAAGATGGTATTGGCATAAGGGAGATTAGGGAGATAAATTGACTTCTTCCCCAGCTCCCAGACGCGCCATGGCACGTCTCTACATTGCTTCCCCAGCTCAAACCAATCCTTGAGTGTGGCATGAGTCTATCGTTGGTATGGACACTTTCCAATAGTGTCCATCTTGGTTAGCACTATTAAAACGTGCTATATATGTTTTAGCACCTTTTTCCAGGACAGCATACCCGTGTTAGAAGCCTGCATATTTGCCACCATCCTGTGCGGATTTTTCGGCATCATCCTGAAAAAAAACCTGGTGATGAAGATCATCTCCATGGATGTAATGAGTACGGGGGTTATTGCCTTTTACGTGCTGATCGCATCACGCAAAGGTGAAGCCTTGTTCACACCGATTATTTCCGTCGAAAATGGGATTATTTCCCACGTCGAAAATGGCGCTTACTCTGATCCAGTTCCTCAAGCGGTGATCTTAACCGCGATTGTGATCGGCTTTTCGATTCAAGCACTGATGCTAGTCGGTGTGATGAAGCTAGCACGGGATCATCCCACCTTAGAAAGCAGCGAGATTGAGAAGCACAACACCCCATGAATACATTGACGATTGCTTGGATTGCACTACCGCTATTTGTGGGGTTCAGCATTTATCTGTTCCCTAAACTTGACCGATATCTCGCACTGGGCGTCGCCCTAGCTTCGGCTGGATATGCATCTCACTTATTTGTGGCTCAGTCAACCTTAACCCTGCCATTATTGGATAGTTTCGGCGTCACCTTAATCGCTGACCAAATGAGCGCTTTTTTTATATTCACCAATGCCTTGGTCACAAGCGCCGTTATCCTTTACTGTTGGCACACGAATAAGACGGCGTTCTTTTTTACACAGATGATTATTTTACATGGCTGTGTTAATGCCGCCTTTGTCTGTGCCGATTTCGTCAGCTTATATGTGGCATTAGAGGTGATTAGTATTGCCGCATTTCTATTAATCGCCTATCCCCGAACCAATCGTTCGATTTGGGTGGCGTTGCGCTATCTGTTGATCAGCAACGTAGCAATGCTGTTTTATCTGATGGGTGCGGTGTTGGTGTATCAGGCGAATTATTCCTTTGCTTATGCGGGTTTAAGCAATGCACCCATCGAGGCAATTGCTCTGATTTTTCTGGGACTGTTGAGTAAGGGGGGTATCTTTGTATCGGGATTATGGTTACCGTTGACCCACTCGGAATCCGAGACACCGGTGTCAGCATTGCTATCAGGGGTTGTGGTAAAAGCCGGGGTGTTTCCCCTGATGCGCTTTGCTTTGATGATTGAGGAGATTGATCCCATTGTCAGAATCTTCGGCGTAGGCACAGCGGTGCTAGGAGTCGGTTATGCCGTCTTTGAAAAAGACACCAAGCGAATGTTGGCATTTCACACGATTTCGCAGTTAGGCTTTGTCCTAGCGGCACCTGAAGTCGGTGGTTTTTATGGTCTAACCCACGGGTTAGTCAAATCAGCGCTGTTCCTAATCGCGGGAACCTTACCCAGCCGTAACCTCAAAGAACTGCACCATAAGCCGATTAATACCCCAATTTGGATTGCCCTAGTCATCGCCAGTTTCTCTATCTCCGGCTTTCCCCTATTGTCTGGTTTTGGGGCGAAGGTTTTGACGATGAAAAATCTTTTGCCCTGGCAAGTGATTGGCATGAACATTGCGGCTTTTGGAACGGCAATATCCTTTGCTAAATTCATCTTTTTGCCTCATGAAAAACAAGGAGAGGGAAAGGTCAAGCCCGGTTTCTGGTTAGCCATGATCCTATTAATCGGGGGTTTAATTTTAGCAAATGTTGTGTATTACGAGGCGTATACGGTTAAGAATATCGTGAAACCCCTAGTCACCATTGCACTCGGATGGTTGGCATATTTTTTGATTTTCAAACGACTTGCCATCAAACTCCCTCGTATGCTTGAGCAATTCGATCATCTGATTGGGCTGATGAGTTTAATGTTGCTGCTGTTGTTTGGGATGGTATTCGCTTGAATTTTCATGACGCTATAAGCAGAAAAATGTATGTGATCAATTCTATTCTAGCTATTCCACAGTGACGAAGGACAAATAACAAAGGACAAATGACGAAAGATGATTGGACATCTGAATTTGATATTGCGATTAACCATCTGGTTTTTGCTCACCGCTAGTCTAAGTGTACCAAATATCATCATTGGCATCGCTATTGCCCTTCTCTTGCCGGGACGTCCCAAAACTCCGGAATCGTTAAAGGATTGGTTGCGGGTGCTGGGGGAGGTACTTGTGGCGATTCCCCAGGCGTATTTTGAGGCATTTGAAATTATGTTCCGTCCTCATAAATATGAAGATGTAATTAGGGAACGAGTCAAACCCCAGCGTACACCGGGACTGGTTTTTCTGGATATATTTTTAATTACGTTTACACCCAAGACCATTGTTTTAAAATACCACGAGGAAGGGTCCTATGAAGTCCACCGAATTAGCCGGAGAAAACGAACATGAATTTGATTTTAATTACTATGATGTTGGCGTTGCTAATCCCCATGTATGAGGCATGGCAGGATAATGATATCTGGCAAAAAATGTTGGCATTTGCCAGTATTGCAACTAAAACCTCAATCATGATTCTGGTTGTTTCTGTCTTACGGGATGACTGGATGATCGGAGTCGTCGGGGTGATTATTCTAAGTGTGGGAAATGCCGGATTAATGTTGTTGGCACATATCCTGAAACGCATGAGTGATTTAGCAGAAGAGTCCTATTATGATCAACGTGCTTAGTTATATCTGTATCGGGTTAGGAATTGTCTTCTGGTTTTGGGGAACTTTTCCGTTGATTGGTCACCGATCGGTATTATTTAAACTGCATACTCTTTCGGTGGCAGATACTCTTGGCTCAATGAGTATTATCGTCGGATTGTTGCTAAAAATACCCAGTGAGTGGCCCCTACTGATTCTCGCCATCATCTCCTTGGCGATTTGGAATACGGTGCTGGGGTATGTGTTGGCGTACTGTTCAAGTAGTGGGAAGGAGGTTGACTATGAATGAAAGTGATATCTATGTGATTATTGCGCTGCTGCCTTTGGCTTCTTGTATGTTGATTTTTCAGGTGAATCCTTACCATGCTTTGGTGATTCGGGGCATTTTGGGAGCGGTGGCGGCATTGGTTTATGCAGTGTTGGGCGCGGCGGATGTAGCATTGACCGAAGCCTTGGTGGGTACTATGCTGGCGATTACGCTATATGCCGTGGCGGTGCGTTCATCTTTAACGATGCGTCTGGGTGTACTTGAAGACGGTGGCGATAAAGTGCCGACTACGGACGACGTTGAGCGGCATTTTGGGGAACTGATGGATGATTTACGCCGCATTTTTAGCCAGCATTATATGCGTGTCGAGTTAGTCCCGTACACGGATCAGCAGGCGTTGCATCGGGCGCTGATGGAGAAAGAAATTCATGCTACCTGTACGCGATCGCATCAAGCAAAACTGGAGCCTCAAGACCCGACAGTACCTGAGTCTGAGACGCCATCTTATCACACCGCGACTCGGGTTCAACGTCTCTATGACATCATGCGAACTGAACTGTCGTCACCTGCGACACATTTAACCTATATCAATACACCAGATTCAGGGGAGGAACATTAATGAAGTGGGTTTACATTGCAGCCGGGATAGCGCTGTACGTCATATTCCTAATCACGCCTAATATACCTAATTCGGCACCAGATTTGTCAGATATTTCTATCGTTGAAGCCGTTGTCGAAGACAGTGGCGTGTCCAATGTGGTTTCCGGTATCATTTTCCGGAATCGGTTGTATGACACAATCTTTGAAGTGGTGGTATTTACGATCGCGATCATGGGTGTGCGGTTTCTGCTGGCGGATGAGAAGCCATTCTGCACCGTCTATCAATTTAGCGATCAACCCTCGATCATTCTGGCACGTTTGGGAGCAACCATTTCCGCCTTGGTGGGTATTGAACTGGCGATTCGGGGACACCTGAGTCCCGGTGGTGGATTTGCGGCTGGGGTAGCTGGAGGAACCGCGATCGGTTTGGTGGCGATTACGTCATCAACGGAGTGGATGCAGGGGATTTATAAACGCTGGCACGCCTCTAGATGGGAGAAGGTTTCGGTGCTGGTTTTCATTGTCCTAGCCGCCATCACTCTGGTTGGAATCGAGTTACCCCATGGAGAGTTAGGCAAACTCCTCAGTGGCGGGATTATCCCTCTACTCAATATCCTAGTCGCCGTTAAAGTGGCTTTGGGTTCGTGGGCGGCTATTTTAGTGTTTGTTCATTATCGGGGATTATTGTGAAAGCTTTGGCAGAGGTGTTCTTTAATTTTTCGGGAGAGGAGTTGGTTAGATCGGCAGGGCGAACCTCCTCCAACATTTGATAAAATTGGTGCGTCTTAGTTGATTTGGACGATATTTATTCTGCGTTATCATTCAGTTTCCTGGAGGTAGGGGATATCCAGTAACAGCACGACCGATGACTGGTAAAGAAAAGCAGCGATACAGACAGTGGAGAAACCGATGAGTACTCAACAGATTCCACAAACTGATTCTATTCAACAGTTGGCTCAGTTCTGGGATACGCATGATCTAACTGATTTTGAAGACCAATTGGAAGAGGTTGAAGAAGCCGTATTTGAGCGAGAAACAGTGGTGTCCATCCACTTGCAACCCCAAGAAGTAGAAGCCGTTAAAGAGGTTGCTAAATCGCAAGGGGTCGATTATGTAGACTTAATTCGAGAATGGGTATTGGAAAAGGTTCGTACTGCCTAATATAGCAGAAGGCAGAGGGCTCCAGGGCAGAAGGCTCCAAGGGAAAAGATTGACTGGTCAAGGTTTGGCGCATTTTGCTGTGTCCTAATCGCTCATGTAGACTGCTATATTTCTGCCGCGCTGCACTAGTACAAGAAGGCAGAAGTCCCAAGGCAGATGGCAGAAGGCTATAAGGAACATAAGGTAGCTGCTTTTAAGGAGCTTGTTAACTGGTTAGTATTTGAAGCCGCGCTGCACGTTAAGCTGTCATATCATGTCCGGTCAAACACCCCTAATAAAAACGCCTGAAACCCCTGTTA
>CAZNNK010000537.1:0-5133 GCA_964574085.1 uncultured Coleofasciculus sp. | reverse complement strand
CTCCTTGTCTTGTCTCCACCCTAAAATAAAAAACCTACACCTGTTAGCTCACCCCATCTCCCCCTATCGACAAACCGATACGGCAAGTGCTATTAAGGACATGCAGCCGCCTTGTCCGATACTTGGTTCATGGTTAACAGTTTTGGCAGGTTGAAAAAAGCTAGTCTGACGTTTGAACAACTCAAGGGTTGTTTATTAAGAAAGTCTAAAAATCAGGAGGCTTAAGTCTAGCGCAATCTTAAAAATTTCATTGATTTCTTTGTGTACAAATCTCCCATTCGAGATAGTATAGTAGGTGTGACGGGAGGAAAAAGTATTTCTTAGATTCCTAGGACTCCCCTAGACATGAATCCTTGATCTATACTGCATTGGGAGGAACTGTTGGCTTGTTGATCATCGGGTTAATCATCCTAGGGAATTAGGAGGATCAGATTTGAGTATTCCCATGAGGAGATTTTTCGCTTTTACCGCCCACTTTATACTGGGAGTCGATACTATTGCCAGTGATGAAACGGTAATCAGAACAGACGATAGGTTAGGACAAAGGACAGGAAAATATGCCTTGGACTTCACTTAAGACCACAGATGATAAACAACCGGAGATAGGACTATCTTCCGGTGAGAATTAAAGGAGTAACTCAGTCGCTTTAGCGGGGAAACCTGCCCGATTTCTACACGAGCGAGCAAATAACCAGAACAAAATCAAAAGTGGGTGTGAGGAACGTAATCAATACGCATGACGAGACTTACTGCAACTAACATGATCAAAGTCACAAACCATCAGGAACTCGAAGAATTAATTCAACGGGTTAAAAACGCTCAAATCCAATACGCTGGCTACACCCAAGAGCAGGTCGATGCCATCTTCAAAAAAGCGGCACTCGCGGCTAATGCAGCCCGAATTCCTTTGGCAAAATTAGCGGTCAGTGAAACGGCAATGGGAGTGGTTGAGGACAAGGTGATTAAAAACCACTTTGCCTCGGAAATGATCTACAACAAGTACAAACAGGATAAAACCTGTGGTGTTGTCGAAGAGGATAAATCGTTCGGCTTCCAGAAAATTGCTGAACCCGTTGGTGTTTTAGCCGGGATTGTCCCCACCACCAACCCCACCTCAACGGCAATTTTTAAGGCATTGATTGCCCTGAAAACACGCAATGGGATTATTTTCTCCCCTCATCCCCGTGCCAAACAATGCACCCTGGAAGCAGCAAAAGTGGTGTTAGAGGCGGCGGTAGCGGCTGGCGCACCGGAAAATATTATTGGCTGGATTGATGAACCCACAGTTCCCCTGTCCCAAGCCTTAATGCAGCATCCTGATGTGAAGCTGATTCTGGCGACAGGGGGTCCGGGAATGGTGAAAGCCGCCTATTCTTCGGGTCATCCCTCTCTCGGTGTTGGTGCGGGAAACACGCCTGCGGTCATTGATTCCAGCGCTCACATTAAAATGGCGGTGTCTTCGATTATTCTGAGTAAAACCTTTGACAATGGCATGATCTGTGCTAGTGAGCAGTCGGTGATTGTCTTGGATGATGTTTATGAGGAAGTGCGCCAAGAATTTATCAATCGCGGTGCGTACTTTTTGACGCCAGAAGAACGGGAAAAACTGGGAAGTAAAATTATTGTCAATGGGCGCTTAAATGCCGAAATTGTCGGTCAACCTGTTGAAAAATTAGCCGAATTAGCCGAATTTTCCTTACCGGAACAAACCCGGGTGATTATTGGGGAAGTGGAAGGGATCGGCACGGATGAACCCTTTTCCTTCGAGAAACTCTCCCCCGTTCTGGCAATGTATCGGGCGAAAAACTTTGAGGATGCGGTGGATAAAGCCGGACAGTTGGTTGAATTTGGCGGACGTGGACATACGGCAGTGCTGTATACCAATCCCGCCAATGCTGACCATATTAAACGGTTTGAAGACCAAGTAGAGGCGTCTCGCGTCTTGATTAATACCCCCTCCTCCCAAGGGGCGATCGGGGATATCTATAACTTCCGCCTTGACCCTTCGTTGACGTTAGGTTGTGGTACCTGGGGGGGGAACTCCATCAGTGAAAACGTTGGTCCCGAACACCTGCTAAACGTGAAAACGATCGCGGAACGGCGGGAGAATATGCTCTGGTTCCGGGTACCGCCCAAGGTGTACTTTAAGTATGGGTCTCTGCCTGTAGCCCTGCGGGAGTTAGCTGGAAAGGAACGGGCATTTATCGTCACCGACAAACCCATTTACGATCTAGGGATGACGGCTAGCGTCGAAGATGTTTTGGCTGAAATTGGTCTCAAATACGATATCTTCTATGACGTAGAGCCAGACCCCTCCTTAGAAACCGTACATCGGGGATTGACGTTGATGAACACCTTCAAGCCCGATGTGATTATCGCCTTGGGTGGGGGTTCACCCATGGATGCTGCCAAAATTATGTGGCTGATGTATGAGCATCCAGAGATTGAATTTGAGGGGTTAGCGATGCGGTTCATGGATATCCGCAAACGGGTGTATGAACTGCCCCCCTTGGGTGAGAAAGCGATGATGGTAGCGATTCCCACGACATCAGGAACGGGTTCAGAAGTTACCCCCTTTGCCGTGGTAACGGATCGCCGCAATGATATTAAGTATCCCTTGGCAGACTATGCCTTGACGCCAAATATGGCGATCGTAGACCCCGAATTAGTCCTGAATATGCCCAAGAGTCTCACCGCATTCGGGGGCGTCGATGCCTTGACTCACGCTTTAGAAGCTTATGTCTCGGTGTTAGCTAGTGAATATACCAATGGATTGGCACTCGAAGCAATCCGGCTGATCTTTAAATACCTGCCTTCGGCATACAAAAATGGTGCCCATGATCCCAAGGCGCGGGAGAAAATGCACTATGCGGCGACAATGGCGGGGATGGCATTTGCGAATGGATTCTTAGGCATTTGTCACTCCATGGCACACCAATTAGGGGCTATTTTCCATGTCCCCCACGGGTTAGCGAATGCCATGTTAATTTCTCATGTGATTCGCTACAACGCCACGGATGCGCCCTTTAAACAGGCGACCTTCTCCCAGTACAAATATCCTAACGCCCAATGGCGCTATTCTCGGATTGCCGATTACCTGCACTTAGGCGGTGATAGCGAAGAGGAGAAAGTGAATCGGCTAATTGGGGCGATTGAGGAACTCAAGCGTCAGGTGGGGATTCCCGCCGCCCTCAAGGATGTGATTAAGGAAAGTGAAGCGGAATTCTTCGCCAAGCTGGATGAAGTGGCGGATCAGGCATTCGATGATCAGTGTACTGGCGCGAATCCCCGCTATCCCTTGATTGAAGATCTTAAGGAAATCCTGACCAAAGCCTATCACGGCGACTTGGGCGAGGTTCCTGATGTCGAAACCGTCAACGGCAATGGTGCGATCGGTGATACCAATATCAAAGCCGATACCCAACCTGCCGTTCCGGCTATGTAATCCTTTGCTGGGGTAGGTTGGTTATTTGTCATTCGTCTTATGTCTTATGTCATTTGTTTAGTCCAATGAACGATAACTCGAAATCAACCTACCCTAGTCCAACCCATTAACAAGTAAAGAGGAGTGAACATTATGTCATCAGCCAGCGCAGAAAAGGCTGTCCCAGAAAAATCTAAAGCGAAGAAAAAAGAACATCCCAGTGGTGACAAGCGCTTTAAAGTGTTAGACATCACCATGAAGCGAGCGCAGAATCGTCCAGATGCGTTAATTGAAGTGTTGCACAAGGCGCAGGAAGCCTTTGGTTACTTAGAAGAAGATGTCCTCATCTACGTTGCACGCGGACTCAAACTTCCCCTCAGTCGTGTCTATGGTGTGGCAACGTTTTATCATTTATTTTCCCTTAAACCCAGTGGGGCGCATACTTGCGTCGTTTGCTTAGGAACAGCCTGTTATGTGAAAGGGGCGGGGGCGCTGCTGGATAAGCTAGCCGAAGAAGCCCATGTTCAGCAAGGTGAGACAACCGCCGATGGCAAGATGTCTCTGGTCACTGCCCGTTGTATTGGCGCTTGTGGTTTAGCACCCGCTGCCGTTTTTGATGGCAAAGTTTTGGGTAAACAGACGCCAGATTCAATTATGGACAATGTGAAAGAGTGGCTGGACTAGTTTATGTCTTATGTCATTTGATGACTAAGGATAAGGACTCAGGATTTATTATTAAGGACTAACCCTATGGAACTAGCTGAACTTCTGGAAATTGCGGAAAAAGAACAGGCAAGTCGTAAACCGATTCGGGTTCACTGTTGTACGGCGGCGGGGTGTGCCTCCTCGAACTCTGAGCAGGTGAAAAAGAATTTAGAGGATGCACTAAAAGCGACGGATTTACACAATACGGTGGAAATCTGTAGCGTGGGTTGCATGAAGTTTTGTGGTCGGGGTCCCTTGGTGGAAATCGAGTCGAAGGGACTTCTTTATGAACAGGTTACACCTGAACAAGCCCCCGCGATTGTGGCGGCAATGAATGGGGGAAGTAAGGATGACTCGGATGGCTTGATTCCCCTCGATCCTCAGCATCCATTTTTTACGTTACAACAGCCAATTGTGCTGGAAAACAGTGGCAAAATTAACCCAGAACGGATTGAAGAATATATCGCCGTTGGTGGGTATCAAAACCTGTATAAAGTTCTCCACGACATGACCCCCGAAGAGGTGGTGGATGAAATTACTCAAAGTGGATTACGGGGACGCGGCGGCGGTGGTTATCCCACGGGATTAAAGTGGGCAACTGTAGCGAAGATGCCTGGGGATCAGAAGTATGTGATCTGTAATGCCGACGAGGGAGATCCCGGTGCATTTATGGATCGATCGGTCTTAGAAAGTGACCCCCATCGGATTATTGAAGGGATGGCGATCGCGGGTTATGCGGTTGGTGCGAATCACGGTTATATTTACGTCCGGGCGGAATATCCGTTGGCGATTAAACACCTACAAAAAGCGATTACCCAAGCCAAGAAATACGGGTTGATGGGATCTCAGATCTTTGATTCTCCCTTTGACTTTAAAATTGATATCCGTGTTGGTGCCGGTGCCTTTGTCTGCGGTGAAGAAACTGCCTTAATTGCTTCGGTGGAAGGGGGACGAGGAATGCCACGTCCACGCCCTCCCTACCCCGCCCAGTCGGGATTATGGGG
>CAZNNK010000536.1:0-5135 GCA_964574085.1 uncultured Coleofasciculus sp. | reverse complement strand
GGAGATGGGGAAGATGGGGAAGATGGGGGAGATGGGGGAGATGGGGAAGATGGGGGAGATGGGGAAGATGGGGAAGATGGGGAAGATGGGGGAGATGGGGAAGATGGGGAAGATGGGGGAGATGGGGGAGATGAGTTGACTCAAATCTCAAAACTTAAGTCATCCAGGGTCAGTTGACCGTCAAAGGAATAGAACGTGATGCGAGAGATATTCGGCGCATTAATTTGTAGCGGGGTATTGGGAGGTGTCGGTGAATCTGACCCAGCTAAATTGGATTGAGTCATCACTTGATCAATAAGTATACCCTGGGAGTCGTAGGCAGACATAATCGTTCGCTGGGAACTCGTGGCATAGCAGCAGAACCGAGTAATCGGCTGCGAAAATGTTGCTTCTAGCCAACCGCTTTTAGGTGCCGCCATGAGTACAATGGTACCAGAGCGGGGAGGATAGGCGGGGTTTGATGGCTGTAGAGCGATCGCGTTTTTAAATGTCACGCCAAAGTGATGAAATTGATGCTCTACCACTTCAAAACAGGTTAACGCTTCCAAGTTAAGGCAGACACTCTTCGGTCTTATCACGAGTAAACTCGACTCATATTCAGCTATATCCCAGCCAGGAGAAGCGATCGCCGCTTGCGGCTTGATCAAGTTATCATCTATAATTTCCTGTAACTGTAAATTGCATTGCATTGTTATAACAGATTTTAAACAACAAATAAATCAATTGAGTCGCTCGAACACCAGACGGCTTATAGCTTCCATAAGCCTAGAAAACATGTTAAATTTCCGGTTTAAATCACCGCTCAAATCTCCTGATCTCAAAATCACCCGATATCTCCACTCTGCTGGCAAATCACGTCTACAGGCTGGTGATGATCCAATTAAAACTCAGCCGCCATGATGCTCCCTGGAACCATCTCACTCAAAGCTACAAGGGTTTTTTACAGGATTACTGATATGAGTTTGTACCCTTTTGTGTGCAAACGTCCACTTACATAAAATCCTCCGATGAAATAATAGTCAGGAAAGTTCCCTCGGTTTAAAACTTATGATTTTAACGCTTTTTTCCAAGCTTGACTGACTTTGACCGAGGAGTACCCGATTCAGGAAATCAACTCAAAGTCAGAGGCTCTCGACCCTAAAATCAGGCATGATAACAACAGCGATAAGGTGGAGACATGATCGAACCCAACGGTTTTAAACAACACTCATTAGTGACCTCACTGGGACGCATGGCATACTACACGGCTGATGACATGCCGTGGCAAAGCCCAGAAACCCCTGAGTCAGAAGAACGACCAACATTAGTGTTTTTGCATGGCTTTGGCGGTGGCTCATCGGCGTATGAGTGGTCAAAGGTCTATCCCGCATTTGCCAATGAATACCGTATTTTCGCCCCAGACCTCATCGGTTGGGGACGTTCAGAGCATCCGGAACGCAATTATCAGATTGATGACTACATCACCACCATTAATGAATTCCTAGAGCAAACTTGTCCTCAAGGCACACCGGTCATTGCCTCGTCTCTAACCGCCGCTTTGACTATCCGAGCCGCGATCGCCCGTCCTGAACTGTATAAGTCCCTGATTCTCACCACTCCATCAGGACTCTCTGATTTCGGGGAAGACTACACACGCAGCTTTTTTGCCCAGTTAATCAGTACACCGATTCTGGATCGCATCCTCTACACCACTGGCGTCGCCACTGAAGGCGGTATCCGCAGTTTCTTAGAAAACCGACAATTTGCTCGTCCCAGCCGAATTTACTCAGAAATTGTGGAAGCTTATTTAGCCTCAGCTCAACAACCCAATGCTGAATATGCAGCGCTTTCGTTTGTGCGGGGAGACTTATGCTTTGACCTATCCCTGTACATTACTCAACTGACCACTCCCACGGCAATTATCTGGGGGCAAAAATCTGAATTTACCAGCCCAGAAATTGGCAAACGACTGGCGGCGCTCAATCCGAAAGCCGTTCAAGTCTTTCAAACCCTTGAGGATGTTGGATTGACTCCTCAGCTTGAATTGCCAGCCGTAACCATTGGTTTAATCCGCAAGTATTTGAACAAAAGTTGAGCGCAGTCCCCATCTAAAATCACAAGATTATGTAGGGGCGGGTTTAGCCATTAAAACGACTTGTCATCAATAAATGAACAACAAAACCCGCCCTAACTTATTGATAACATATCAACAAAACCCGCCCTGATTCAATTGCCGGGACGTTACACAGTGCATAGTAAGGGATTTAGCCTTTGGTTTTGTGGGGTTGAGCGAAGTCGAAACCCAACCGACAACCTTCACTATGAAGGACAAATGACATAAGACGAATGACTAAATCAGAGGCGATATTGGCGAATCTTTTGTTGATCTGTTTCACCAGTTCGCACCCAAAGACTAATTGGAACGGCATTTCCCCAAGCATCAACTTTAACTTCCATCACAATAGGAGGGACTGGTTGAGTTTGTTCGGGATTGGCTTGTCTGGCTGTCCGCAGATCCTCATTAATCTGATTCCGTTCGGCTTCAGGCATATTATACTTTTCGAGTCCATACTCAATTAACCCCCGCTGGGCAATCCCTCTCAAAACAACCTGATTGTTGTTGAGATTGGCAGGACGTTCGAGGCTGAGTGCAATCGGTTCCCAAGGTTGTGGTAGTCCAGGCAACCTGAGTGAAATTGGTTCAGCTAAAATCACATAAAAGTGAGTTCCTGGTTTAATAAAAGTTACGATGTCGTCATCACTTTGTTGTTTAGGTAAACTGTTCCAACCTGGTAAACCACGTAATTGCTCTTGACTGGAAATGTCGTACCTCATGGTTTGAGAGTAGCCTCGCAATAGATTGTAGGGTTCTAAGGGAGCTGTTTGCAAAATGATTACTTTACCCGTGATATGAGTATAAATCGCTTGGGCAGGAACTGACAGGATTAACACAGTCTGGAATAATAGAGTCAAACCAAATCGTCGGAAAGGAAGAGAAGGGGTCGTGTCATTTATCATTTTAAATACTCATTTATCTTGAGAATGTTAGCTCTTCTAGATTAACTAGGATAAATGTCGAGGCGTCTCTGTCAGCGCCAAATTTTCCCTCGACAGAGGGTTGAAACCATTGCAAGAAAGCCTATTCCCTAGTGCCTCTCCCCACCACAACACTTATTCAGCAGCCCCTATTTAGAGTGTTGAGCGCGAATATAGTATTCAAAAGTTACCCCAGCCGCTATAATACCGCAACCGCACAGTAAAAAGACCAGGGATTTGAATAATAAATCGGTATTGTACTCAACCATCCGACCTAATATTTGCAACGTTAATAGCACCAACCCTCCCCAGAAAAAGCGTCGTTGGGCTTGGGTGATTCCTTTACGGATTATACCGACAGCCAAGAAGAGTAAGAGTACATTGAAAATTAACACCGCTGCGATATCCAAAGCACCTGTCCTGAGATGCCAATAGGGAATGATGGCGCTAATCACAATCATGAATGCCACAATGCCTGTAGTGCGATCGCACTGACGCCACCTATGCAGCCATTCCCCAATTGTTACACTAACTAAGATAAACAGATTGACCAAAATATACCAGGGTACATGAGAGGTGTTATTGGCAGATGGCACAAACGAGACGTTCCACATCCAATAGAACGATAAGAGGGAAAATAAGAGACTGAGGAAAATAACGGCAAGTGTGCGGGCTGTACTCTCGAAAGACTTAGTATGAGGAAGATACCGTCTCCAGAACCCATCTGTGTATCCCCATAATAATGCTGGCGGAAGGGCGCAAGCGATCGCGCTAACCCAGGCGGGGGCGACTAAAACGTTGAGGCGTACTAAGTTCACCTCCAAGGAATAAATCACGGCGATCGCACCGAGGCGAAATATCCACCGAGAACCGCACCAGTAGGCTAAGGGAATAAACATCACACTAGCGACGACGGGCATAAATCGTACCATCAACCGTAACCCAGCTATTTCTCCAATCGCCAAAAATTCCGGTTGTCCTTGTCCCTGAATATATCCAATTCCGATCAAAAGGGCAGAAAGTATCCCTAAGCCAGTTAGCCGCAAGCTATACGCCATCCCTAAAACACCAAGTCCCCACAGCAGCAGCAATTGGTAAGCGGGTCTATTTTGCTGAAAGAGTTGGGATATCAGCGCCATATTTACCCCCAATATCAGCGCCCCAAGCACCAGCAATGCTTGTCCTAAACGGTGTTGTCTTGCTTTCGGAGGACGTCGCCACAGAACAAAGCCTGCTGTATTGAATCCAATAAACAGCAGCAGGAGTAACGCCACTTTCAACTCTCGCGACCAAACTTGCCAGTTGGCGGCGAAAAAGGCGATCGCGCCCACACCTAAAAGGATACTGCCAATCAACAGGAGAATCGAGACAAATTGGTTACGGGAAGCCGTTTCGAGTTCCCCAAATTGGTAGCGTTGGGCAAGTTGTTCATAGACAGAGGCATCAATTAACCCCTCACTTTGCCATTGCTGGGCTTCTTGACGCAACTGGCGACGAAACTTATTGGAAGGCATATTAGCATTTTAGTCCGGTTCCACCTCTTAAGATGTTGTAACATTTAAAACATTCAAGTAGGTTGGGTAGAACGTAAGCGTTACCCAACAAGCTAATCCGCCTATGTCAATCCTATGGAAAGGGCGGGTTTTTTACTCCAGTTAGGATCAATTATCAATGTTAGACCCATTAATTATTATTTATGACTTTTTTAAATAAAGTTGTTTGGCATTTTCACAGAGAATGGCACCAGCCACTGATTCAGCTTCCTTCGCTGTCAAATCACCATCCTGGATCGCCCCATCTAACACCTGACTTAACACCTCTCGCCCCCATTTTGCGCCCAAATAATACAATTCTGGAATATTGTGAGCATCTGAGGAATACATCAGTTTACTGGTTGGCGTCAGTTCTAACAGTTGCTGCACCGTTCGACGCATTCCAGCATGACTCAAAAACGGAACGGCTAATCCAAAATCTAGATAGACTTGAGGATAAACGGATGCTAAATATCCAGCTTCCTGACTATAGGGATAAGCCGCGTGTAGTAGCACAATGGGGACATTTTCACAGCGTTTATCTTCTAGGAACGATCGCAGATACAAAGGATTACTCCAGCGCAGATC
>CAZNNK010000535.1:0-5137 GCA_964574085.1 uncultured Coleofasciculus sp. | reverse complement strand
GCAGCCGCTCAAGGCTAATGCACATGATTGTCTTCCTGTCAATGCGTAAGTCCTGCAATCAACATATCCTTAACATTCCGTAATTTTTCTTAAACTAAGAGATAGCATCCTAATTTTCCGCTAACGACTATGCTGCTGCAATCCAACCAACGGACGAAACTCGACGATACCGACGATACCCTGTTTTACTCCTTCCCTCGCTTTGTCACCCATGTTGATGCTGGGTTTCTGGATCAACTCACTCAACTCTATAGGGAACGCCTGAAACCCCATACTCGTATCCTGGATATGATGAGTAGTCATGTATCCCACTTGCCCGATGACATGGAATTCGCCCATGTTGAGGGACACGGGATGAATGAACAGGAACTGGCACGCAATCCCCGCTTAAATCATTATTTTGTCCAGGATCTGAATAAAAATCCTCAGTTACCGTTGCCCGATCAAGAGTTTGATGCGGTTCTCAACTGTGTCTCGATTCAGTACCTCCAATACCCTGATGCTGTGTTTCAGGAGATTCACCGCATTCTCAAACCCGGTGGTATTGCCATTATTAGTTTCTCTAACCGTATGTTCTTCCAAAAAGCGATCGCGGCATGGCGAGATGGGACTGAAGCCAGTCGTGTGCAACTTGTCAAGCGTTATTTTCAGTCTGTACCTGGATTTAGTTCCCCAGAAGTGATTGCCCGTTCTTCTGGGGTTCCCAGTGTTTTGCAAATGCTAGGGGTTGGTGGGGGTGATCCCTTCTATGCTGTCATCGCCCAGCGTCAAGACAATCAACAGGGAGTTTAATTAGGAGTTATCACCAAATGATGCAACGTTTACGCGGGAATGGCGGCAGGGCAGACGCGGGGAATACCTGGTTTTGCTACAGGCTATCCTCAAAAAACTGATTCCTGGTTTATACTGAAAGGCTGTGTCACCGTGGTCAAAGCTGACTTCCCATCTGGGCTAACCCTATTTGCCTAGTGAGAGGAAAACACTTGACAGATGGGGGTTCCAGCTTATCAAGTCTGTTGGCTTTCATAATGAATGACTCACCCAGTCATAAAATTGACCTATATGATGCAACAAAACTTGATGTTCAGGATACAATAGCCTGTGGTGTGAGTAAGTAAAAATAACTATTTAACGAATGCTAAATCGTTCATCTAGTGTAGTCTGTCCACCAAACCCGAATCGGGAAGCTGCAACCGAGAGCGATCGCGGGATGGTAAGCAACACGAGTGACCAACGCCTGATAAAATTAATGAAGTCGATTTACCAGGCTGATCAGCAAGTCAAATATCTACATTTGCAAGCAGAAGTAGATTCACTATTGCAGCAGCTCCAAATCCTCCAAAAACAACGGTTGGCTGCGGCGCAATCCGACGCCAATAATTAAGGGGAACAGTAGTGTTTGGTTTGATTCATGCTGTTTTTGCACCCCAGAACTCATTCTCGGGGTGCTAAGTTTTGCCAACTTTGACGGATAAGCATAAGAAGATACCCCTCTATCTGCCAGTAATGGACGGCTGGGCAGTGTTTTTTTTGCCTGATTATCCGCAATTCGCCCAATCTCATGTATTGAATTCTTTCATGACTATATCGACAATCAAAGAACAAAGTCCCGCTTACTCCTTGACAAGGGTTACAACTACCTTACGATTGAGAGACATTTTACGAACGTTACCGCGTGAAGTGTTTGAGAAAAACCGTCGCAAAGCCTGGACAGTGGTTCTGGTAAATATTTTAATGGTGGGTTTAGGCTATGGGGGTTTAGCGATCGCGCCCTGGTTTTGTTTACCGCTATTATGGATTTTCACGGGTACAGCATTGACTGGCTTTTTTGTGATCGGTCATGATTGTGGTCATCGTTCCTTTGCCAATCGCCGTTGGGTGAATGATTTGGTGGGACACCTGGCATTTTTACCTTTACTTTATCCCTTTCATAGCTGGCGCATTCTCCATAACCACCATCACGCCCACACGAATAAGCTTGGCGAAGATAATGCATGGCAACCTTTTACTATAGAGTATTATGCCAGCCACCCGATTGTAGTTAAGTTGTTTTACCAACTAACCCGAGGTCGATTGTGGTGGATTGGTTCGATGTTCCACTGGGCATTACTGCATTTTAACTGGGGGAATTTCCAGGGGAAACAGCGTTCTCAAGTCAAGTTTTCCGCGTTGTTGGTTATCGGTTTTGCTGCTGTTGCATTTCCTTTACTCTTTGCCACAGTAGGTGTGTGGGGAGTGATAAAATTCTGGCTACTGCCCTGGATTGTGTACCATTTCTGGATGAGTACCTTTACCATTGTTCACCACACAGCACCCGATATTCCCTTTACCCCAGAACCGGAGTGGAATGAGGCAGAGGCTCAATTATTTGGTTCGGTTCACTGTGATTATCCCCGTTGGATAGAGTTTCTCTGCCACGATATTAATGTTCACATTCCCCATCACATTTCCAGTGCGATTCCGTCCTATAATTTGCGGTTAGCGCATCAGATTCTCAAGGAAAATTGGGGGGATGAATTGCGTGAATGCCGTTTTTCTTGGTCGTTGATGAAACAGATTACCGACCAATGTCACCTCTATAGTCAACGGGAGTGCTATCAGTCGTTTAAAGACTATCGAAAAGCCATGGCTGGAGGTAAGTAATACAGAATTGTCACACTAACGTGAATTAGATGAGAACCCCGATTTCTTGAAGAAGACGGGGATTTTGGGATTTAGTTACAAAATTAGCGATCGCGAGCCATCAGCAAGGTCATGAGTCAGCTACAAGCCAAACTACCAACCGATACCTGGATCAATGCAACTTGGGACGAATACCTTCAGGCAATCAGTGATCCAGCCTATGAAAAAGCGAAAGGCTACTACTATAACGAACGCATGAGGCTAGAGATGTCTCCACTTGGTAACCCCCATTCTCGTGATCACCTTATCGTTATTCACGCCGTCTGCCTCTTTGCAGGACTCAATCAGATTGACTTTGATGGTCATGATAACTGCACGTATCGTAAGACAGGCTGTGAGGAAGCACAACCGGATGTTTCGTTTTATGTCGGTGACAACGCGGAAATAGTCCCTTGGGAAGCGACGATTATCAATCTCGATACCTACCCACCCCCGGATTTAGTTATTGAAGTTGCCTATTCTTCTTTAGCCGATGACAAAGGAGAGAAACGTCTCCTCTACGAATCGTTGGGAGTTCGGGAGTATTGGATTATTGATGTAAAAAATGTTCAGGTTATCGCCTTTGAGATTCAAAATGGCGGGAGTCGGCGAATTTACCAGTCTCAGGTGTTTCCTGGTTTAGAGATTGCTCTATTGGAAGAAGCCTTTCGGCGTAGTCGGCAAATGAATCATGGTAAAGTGAGCGCTTGGTTGTTGTCCCAGTTTCAAGCTTGAGTAAGCCCATGTTACCCGCCAAGAACTCAAGTTCTTGGCTTATAGATAGCTCAAGTCGGTTAAAACAGTAGGTTGGGTTGACGCCAGGAAACCCAACAGAGCAAGTTACCCAAATTACCACCCTGCAACCACCACTAAATTTAAACGCCGTCTAGGAAGAATTTCAGATAGCAAAAGCAGGGTATCAATCCAAGTCATGAAGTTTTTGGAAATGTTACTCTAGGGTTACATAGCAATCGTTGAGGGACATAGCCGTGAGCCAAGTTGTCAAGCTAGAACTGAGTGATGAAGTATATGCAGCCTTGAAGCGACAAGCTGACAGCGTGGGTGTTTCTCTATCCGAGTGGATCGCGATCGCTCTGGAACTCCAAAGTGGTTTACCCAGTCACCAGAAAACTCAAGCTGAGAACAAAGCCACACCTCAAGAGTTCTCCAACTCCAGCTATTCTGAAACGGCTGATGTATGCTATCTGACAGGATTTGACAATAGAGGCGTTGATGCTGATTTGGTTGGTTTATAGCCAAGATATCGCCAAATAATACCCTAAGCTGAGTGCGATCGCTTAAGCTGAAAGTAAGAGATTTCCATCTCAAGAAAGGCTATTCTAAAGAAAGAGAACTCAGGTAATCGCCATGAATAAGCTGCGGTGGATCGCTGGTTTAGGTCTAGTTGCTCTGCTCGTCAGTAGCTGCACCCGTCAAAATAACCAAGTCAGTCAAACCCCACAACCTGAATCGTCTGTAGCTACAGCCCCGACACAACCTGAAGCTGAAACTGCTAACAATCAAAGCAAAACTGTAGTTCCTCCACCGCCAGCCGGACTGATTCCGTCGAGCCGATTGATGGAGATACCTGTTGCTAAAGCGCGTCAAGATCCGTTTAGTACGGTTAAGGTTGCACCGAATCAACAATCGACTCCCAAAAGCAAAACTCAACCGACTCAGCCTCAACCTGCCAAAACGCAACCCTCCCAGACTAAAGTCCCTGAAACTCCAGCCAAAACTCAACCTTCCCCAACTTCAGAACCTAAACGCCAACCCTCCCCGACTCAATCCTCTCCCACTCCCGCCGCGAACGAAAAATCACCTGAACCCCCAGCCCCTAAAACTCAAGCACCCAAACCTCAACCATCTCCAGCCCCTAGCGAGATAACAGTTATTGAAGAACCGCCTCCCCCTTCTACTGAACTTGCTGATGCGGTAAAAGTGAGTGGTGTAATGCAGCTTGAGGGACAATGGAATGCAATTGTCAAGGCGTCAGCGAACACAACCAGCCGCTATGTGCGGGCGGGGGATTCTTTGTTGAATGGTGCAGTAAAGGTTAAGCGTATTGAATTAGGTGAAAATCAGGAACCGTTAGTGATTTTGGAACAAAATGGCGTTGAAGTGATTAAATATGTTGGTAGTGGCAATGGCTTGGTAGCCAGTGCCGATTAGAGCATCGGTTCAGTTTATCAATTTAAGCAGCAAACCCTACTTAGAAGAACGAAACATTGGCATAGAATCTGAGTTTTAGCTCCTCAGCTATTGTCCAAATGCTTCGCTCCAATATCATATAAGTAGGGAATATAGGTAATTAGGCACCAGGCATCGTACCTGTAAAGGTACTACTAGTACCACCTTCGGCTTTGTGCTGCCATTGACCCTGTTCACTCTGTTCGTAGCTGTTTTTAACCGAATTCCACGCAACTTGATGGGCTTGGTTATCATTGAGTCCATCGCGAGATGCACTATTATAGGC
>CAZNNK010000534.1:0-5140 GCA_964574085.1 uncultured Coleofasciculus sp. | reverse complement strand
GTAGCGCGATCGCACGATTGAGGGAAACGATGCTTGTGTTCCGCTCAAGCCGGGAGACTGACTCACTACGGAGGCGTTATACCACTATAGAGGATTGTGCGATCGCGTGGAGGACAAAACCGCTAGTTTCTAGTGAGATAGGCTGGCGTCAACGTGCGTGCGATCGCGTGGCTGGGCAAGTTGCTAATATGGCTAGTATTAAGGAAATGAGGTTCCTCCGTTTTAACTATGCTAAAATAACAATAAATTTACGATTAATTAAACAATAAATTGCATTTAAATAGACCTAACTTGAGGATTGCCAAGCGTGCCAAGTCCAAAAAAGACCAGCAGTAAAACGAAGGGGAAGAGCGCAAAAACCAGCAATGGTGCTAAATTAGGCTTTGAACAAACCCTGTGGACAGCAGCGGATAAACTACGAGGTCTTATGGATGCGGTCGAATACAAGCACGTTGTTCTGGGGTTAATATTCCTCAAGTATATTTCCGATGCGTTTCAGGAACGATATCAGAAACTAGACAAGGAGTTAGGGTATGGCTCCTAGAAAAAAGCGTAATCTGCAATTACCGCCGGATTATGGAGAGATTCTCAAACAGATTAAATCGCGGATTCAGTCGGCTCAAATCCAAGCGGCTTTAGCGGTTAATCGAGAATTGATTCGGCTGTACTGGGATATTGGCGGAAAAATTGTTGAACGGCAGAAGCTAGAAGGGTGGGGAACTGCTGTGATTGAGCGCTTGGCAAAGGATTTACAGCAGGCGTTCCCTGGCGTGAAGGGATTTTCTGCTCGTAATATTTGGCGGATGCGAGCTTTTTATCTTGCTTATACCCAGCAGGTACAAGAACTCTCTAACTCTGTGGCAGAATTGGATGGGCAAAATCTGCCACAGGCTGTGGCAGAAATTCCTTGGGGTCATAATGTTCTGTTGCTGGAAAAAGTCAAGGATGTTCAGGCTCGGCTTTGGTATATTCACAAGACGCTAGAACAGGGTTGGAGTCGTTCTGTTCTTTGGCATCACATCGATACGAAGCTTTACCAGCGACAGTTTCAACCTGAGAGGGCAGCAAATTTCCAGTTGACGCTACCTCCTGCTCAATCGGATTTGGTGCGGGAGGTGCTGAAAGACCCCTACAATTTTGATTTTTTAACGCTGGCGGATGACGCCCAGGAAAAGGATTTAGAACGGGGATTACTTGAACATATCCGGGAGTTTCTGCTTGAACTAGGCGTTGGTTTTGCCTTCGTTGGCAACCAATATCATTTAAACGTTGGGGATGAGGATTTTTATATTGACCTGCTTTTTTATCACTTGCGTTTGCGCTGTTTTGTCGTTATTGACCTGAAGATGAAAGAATTTAAGCCGGAATTTTCGGGCAAGATGAATTTTTATGTATCGGCTGTTGATGATTTATTGCGACATCCAGACGACCATCCGAGTATTGGCATCATTTTATGTAAGACGAAAAATCAGACACTTGTCGAATATGCGCTGCGAGATGTGAATAAACCGATTGGGGTTTCGACTTATCAATTGCGGGATGCTTTACCGGAGCAGTTGCAGGGAAGTTTGCCAACGATTGAGCAGTTGGAAGCGGAGTTAGAGGCGGTGTCTGTAGACATTGATGAGGAGGAATGAGATAAAAACGATGACGGTTGCAGAAATCGCTCGGCGGTTGTAGACGCGGCGCGGGTTTCCACACTCCTAGTTTTTTCTCTTTCCTGGTCAAGCAAGCGCAAGGCAAGTTCAGCTGCGATTTCCTTGGCAACATCTGGGGTAAGGCTATCCATACATAGTAGCGCGATCGCACGATTGAGGGAAACGATGCTTGTGTTCCGCTCAAGCCGGGAGACTGACTCACTACGGAGGCGTTATACCACTATAGAGGATTGTGCGATCGCGTTTTCTCAAAACGGGCGACTGGAGGGAAAATTCAGTAAATGTACTAGGTGCGAATCGACACCCCCTTCAGTTAAGCTTGATCAAGGATGTCTGGGATAGTTTCTCCCCATACCCGACCTAAATCACGTCGATTAAAGACCTAATTTGAGGATTGCCAAGCGTGCCAAGTCCAAAAAAGAGTAGCAGTAAAACGAAGGGGAAGAGCGCAAAAACCAGCAATGGTGCTAAATTAGGCTTTGAACAAACCCTGTGGACAGCAGCCGATAAACTACGCGGTCATCTTGATGCGGCAGAATATAAGCACGTTGTCCTCGGGTTAATCTTCCTCAAGTATATTTCTGATGCGTTTCAGGAACTCTATCAGAAACTAGAGGCGGAAGACTACGCGAACCCGGAAGAACGGGATGAGTATATCGCCGAGAACATTTTTTGGGTGCCCAAAGAGGCGCGGTGGTTCCATTTACAGAAGAACGCCAAGCAGCCAAAGATTGGTCAGTTCGTTGATGAGGCGATGGAGGCGATTGAAAAAGAGAACCCATCCCTTAAAGGCGTACTGCCTAAAGATTACGGTAAACCTGCCCTGGATAAGCGACTCTTAGGAGAACTCATTGACTTGGTGGGAACGATTGGTTTGGGGGATGAGGAGAACCGTTCTAAGGATATCTTAGGGCGAGTTTATGAGTATTTCCTGGGTCAGTTTGCCAGTGCGGAGGGGAAGAAGGGGGGACAGTTTTACACGCCGCGCTGTGTGGTGCAGGTGTTGGTGGAGATAATTGAACCCTACAAAGGGCGGATTTATGACCCCTGCTGTGGTTCTGGGGGAATGTTTGTCCAGTCGGAAAAGTTTGTCGAGGCGCACGGGGGACGAATGGGGGATTTATCGATTTATGGGCAAGAGTCGAACCCGACAACCTGGAAGCTGTGCAAGATGAATTTGGCGATTCGGGGGATTGATGGGAATTTGGGTTCCCGCAATGCGGATAGTTTCCACAGTGATTTACATAAAGACTTGAAGGCTGATTTTATTCTGGCGAATCCTCCTTTTAATATGAGCGATTGGGGTGGGAAAGGTTTACAGGAGGATACGCGCTGGCAGTATGGAACTCCCCCGGCGGGGAATGCTAACTATGCTTGGGTGCAGCAGATTATTCACCATTTGTCAACCAATGGGATAGCGGGGTTTGTGTTGGCGAATGGGTCGATGAGTTCTAATCAGTCGGGCGAGGGGGAGATTCGTCAGGGGATTGTGGATGCGGATTTGGTCGATTGTATGGTGGCGTTACCGGGGCAGTTATTTTATAACACGCAGATTCCCGCTTGTTTGTGGTTTCTCACCCGGAATAAAAAGGGCGGGAGGTTTCGTAACCGCACCGGGGAGACGTTATTTATTGATGCGCGGAAGCTGGGGGTGTTGATTGACCGAGTACATCGGGAATTGACCGAGGAGGAGATAAGCCGGATTGCTCGAACGTACCATGCTTGGCGGGGTGAGAAGGAGGCGGGGGAGTATGAGGATGTGCCGGGATTTTGTAAGAGTGCGGGGTGGGAGGAGATTAAGGCTCACGGGTATGTTCTCACGCCGGGGCGGTATGTGGGAGCAGAGGAAATTGAAGAAGATGATGAGCCGTTTGCGGAGAAGATGGCACGGTTGACAGCGACGTTACAGCAGCAGTTTAGTCTGAGTGCCAAACTAGAAAAAGAGATTCGGGATAATCTCAAGGGGTTAGGGTATGGCGGGTAGAGTCGTTCCAGACGTTCCGGCGGAACGTCTCTACAACAGGAAAGGAAAGTCCTAATCGATGTGTCTACTGCTGTAAAAGGGAGGTGAAATGGCAATGGTGATGCTGCAATTGAGACAAATGACTGTACCACCTGGACATCGGGTGTTGTTTCATCAGGTGAGTTGGTCGGAATTTGAAGCGATTTTAGCGGAATTGGGAGAGCATCGCCAAACGCGAGTGGCTTATCTCAATCGCACTTTGGAGATTCGGATGCCTCTACCGGAACATGAAAAAGCTAAAATTATTATTGGGGATTTATTAAAGATTTTACTGAATGAGTTAGAGATTGATTGGGAGCCGTTTGGGTCAACGACCTTTAAGCGACAAGATATGATGGCGGGGATTGAACCCGATGATTGTTTTTATATCCAAAATTATGCTCAAATGATTGGACGAGAACATCTGGATTTAACGGTAGACCCGCCGCCCGATTTGGCGATAGAAATAGATGTAACGTCTAAGACGCAATTGAGCGCTTATGAGGTGTTAGGGGTGCCGGAAATTTGGCGTTATGAGCAGCGCAGATTGCAGGTTTATGTGTTGCAGTCGGGAACGTATGTTGAGTCGGCGATAAGTCCAACGTTTCCTAATTTTCCGGTGATAGAGGGGATTTCTCAGTTTTTAGCGATGGGGCGACAGTCAGGAACGTCTCAGGCGTTAAGGGCGTTTCGGCGATGGGTGAGGGAGAGGCTATGACGGTTGCAGTAGAGATTCGGCGCTTGAGTGTGCAGGATTACCACCGCATGGTGGAGGCTGGGATTCTGACACCGGATGAGCGGGTGGAGTTAATTGAAGGACAGCTTTATCAGATGGCGGCGAAGGGGACGTTTCATAGTGCGGCAATTACCCGGATCAAACGGTTGCTGGAGGGACGGTTAGGAAATCGGGTGTTGCTGCGGTTTCAAGACCCGGTGCGGTTAAGTGATGATTCAGAACCAGAGCCGGATGTGGCGGTGGTGCGACCTGACCCGTTGGATTATGAAGACCATCATCCCACGCCGGAGGAGATTTATCTATTAATTGAGGTTTCTGATCGGACATTGAAGCGGGATAGGGATTTAAAGGCTCCAGCTTATGGGCGTTCTGGGATTAGGGAGTATTGGATTTTGGATGTTAATGCTCGTCAATTATATGTGTTTCGGGAACCAGGGGTGGAGGGTTATGCTAATTTCGTTGTGTTGGCTGAGTCGGATTTAATCGCACCTTTGGCGTTTCCTGATTGTCAGGTGTCGGTGGAGGATTTGCTCAGGAGGAGTACGGAGTAGGGTTGGGAGTGAGGGAATCGTTTTAACCTGAACCCTAGGATTGTCTCTCAATGAATCATGGCAAAACTCACTGAATCCATTGTCGAAAAAGGGCGGTTGTAGACTCGGAGCGGCTTCCCGTAGGGTAACCGCAGCTACACAAACAAAACCCGCCTGCGCGGGTTTCCACACACACATTAGTCCGCGTAGGCGG
>CAZNNK010000533.1:0-5165 GCA_964574085.1 uncultured Coleofasciculus sp. | reverse complement strand
TCGCGAAACCGATCATAATAGCCGTCTCCTGACTTGCGTGGCAAAATTAATCCTGCATCTTTTACCAGTTGTACAGGTTTGCCTTTTTGTTCCACCAGATAACGGTACAGGGTTTCCCACGTCGCTGGTGCATAGCCTAACTGAAACTGTTGGATGGTTTCCTCTCCCAGATGTCGCTGGGATTGTAAATACTCCAGCGCCTGCTGTCCTTGGGGTTGTCGGAGTGCGTGTTGATAAAATGAGGCGGCGAGTGCCACAATCTCATACAGTTGCTCTTGTAACGATAGCTGACGCTGTAATTCTTGTCGTTGTTCAGGCTCCAGGGTTTTCACTCGGATTTGATAGCGCCGAGCTAAGTCCAGAACCACCTCACTGAAGGACTGTTTTCCCGCTTCCATGAGGAATTTAATCGCAGTTCCCCCCGCACCGCAGCCGAAGCAGTAGTACATTTGTTTGTTGGAACTAACGGTAAAACTGGGTGTCTTTTCGTCATGGAAGGGACACAAGCCCACATAGTCTTTACCCCGCTTTCGCAGTACAACTTGCTCCGAGACGATATCAACAATGTCTACTCGTTCTTTGACTTGGGCGATGGTGTCTGGGTGCAGCCGAGGAATTTGCACAGTGGTGTTCCTGAGAAACGGGTAATGGGCGAGTAACTATCAGGGTTCTGGGTGACAGCAGGGATAGGGTAGCTTCCGTGAGTCATTTTTCCAGAACCTAATAGACCTATTGTAATTATGTGATATCTCACACCCAAGGATCAATCATGAATTCAGCTCAGACAATTATTCTCTCGCCATTGGAATTGAGAGTAATTGCGGAAATGAATAAAGTACGAACTCAGCCCAGGTCTTATATCCCACTTTTAGATAACTGGAAACAGCGGTTTTCGGGGAACCAGGTTAAACTTTCGCAACAGGTATTTTTACGCACCATTGAAGGTGTAAACGCGGTTGATGAGGCGATTAATTTTCTCCAATCCACTCGTCCATTATCGCCGTTAAAACTATCTCTAGGGATGTCGCAAGCGGCGAAGGATCATGTTCGCGATCAAGGAGAAACGGGAAACATCGGGCATATTGGTCGCGATCGCAGCACTCCTTTTATCCGTCTGAATCGGTATGGGCGTTGGCAGATCACAGCCGGGGAAAACATTACCTATGGCTCGGCGCGGGCGGATGAAATTATTATGCAATTAATTATCGATGATGGGGTTCGCGATCGCGGTCATCGAAACAATATCTTTAATTCCGCGTTTCAAGTTGCAGGTGTAGCCTTTGGCTATCATATTCAGTATCGAAATATGTGTGTCATTACTTATGCTGGGGGGTACAAGACAGCCAAAGGCAGCAGGGAGTAAGCTTTAGGGTAAGCTGTTCGGTATTTAAACCTTAATGTCAATCATGGCGAAATTCTTGTAGGTAGTGCGAGCATCTTGCTCGCTACTAAGTAGGTAGGGACAATAAAAGTTAACGGCGGAGAACTCGCTGCCCTTGAGAAGCAAGCTACCTCATGCGTCATTTGTAAGGGTTTGAAGACTGTTTACATAACTTAACATGTTTAGTTTATTTCCACCAACCTACTTAAAAGGGCGCACGTCTGTGCGCCCCTACTGTAAATGCATGACCCCAGATTTTGTAACCATTTCTACATGTTTCACTCGCTTTAATGTTTCAATTTTTTAAAAGTGTTATTCGTTTAAGAAGGGTTCGCCTATACTGAAAAGCGATCAAAAGGTAAAACTTTGTCAGCGTCATGAGCAAAATTACCTATTTGTTAGTTAGCAAAATGCGTTAATCAAGGAAACCTATTATAATGTCACAGAAAATTTATCCCCAAGACACAACCCAATTCAATGACTCCTTGTGTGATTTAAATTTGCTGGGCTTGTGGGCAGCAAGTGGCAGTGAGTGGAGTACGATTATTAGGGAAGACTGCTCAACCACGGTCAATCAGCCTGTTGAGAAAGGAACATCGAACGCCAAAGCCACTAAACTATTATTAGTCGGATTTGTGGGATTTTTCACCTTATTAGGCACAGCAATTTTAACGCCGACCTCCTCAATGCCTCCAGCCGTCCAAGTGAATCAAGAAACGCCTGCGACAGACTTAAACAGTTTCATGTTCTATTAAACATCTGGGAAGACTCTTTGCTTGGCTCAAGAGTTCTGGTTTGTAGGGGCGGGTTTAGGGATTTTGTTTTCACTATTGATAGTAACGTTTGTGCAAAACCCGCCCTGACTAACTCCGCCTGTTTTCCCAAGGGCGGGTTGAGTCACGTTATTGGTTTGTGGCAAAATGTTATTGGTAAAACCCGCCCCTACACTCCTGTACGAATCATCAGCAACATGGGAAGATAATCTCTAATAGCTGATGTGCCGTGTTCTAGGAGTGTAACCCTTGGTAACTATTCGCTGTCGGGAGATGACATTCCCGAATATAGAAGCGATCATTTTTGATAAAGATGGGACGTTAGAAGATTCACAAGCCTTTTTGCGAGAATTGGCGCATAAGCGATCGCGCTTGATTGATGCTCAAATTCCTGGTGTGGGTGAACCCTTGCTGATGGCGTTTGGGATTCAGGATGATACCCTTGATCCGACGGGATTGATGGCGGTGGGTAGCCGTCGAGAAAGTGAAATTGCAGCAGCAGCGTATATTGCCGAAACGGGGCGCGGTTGGTTAGAATCTCTGGAGATTGCCCGTAATGCCTTTGCCGAAGCAGAGCGATATCTCAAGGATGCAGCCGGGACTTCTCCATTATTTGCTGGGAGTTTAGATGTCCTCAAATCCTTGTCTGAAGCGGGTTTAAAATTGGGAATTCTGTCGGCGGCTTCCACAGCAGGAGTGCAGGCTTTTGTGAAACGTCACCAGTTAGAACCTTATATTCAATTACAACAAGGAGTTGATACAGACCTTAGTAAACCTGATCCAGCGTTATTTCTGCAAGCCTGTGAACGTTTGGGCGTTTCTGTGAGTGCAACGCTGATGGTGGGAGATTCAGCCGGAGACATGGCGATGGCAAGTCGTGCGGGTGCGGCGGGTTGTATTGGGATCAGCTGGGGAACATCGATTAATTTCCCAGATGCAGATGTCGCGATCGCACAATTGGATGACATTCAAGTTGTATGAATTATTAATGATGAAAGATAGGGGAATCGGGGCGGGTTTAGTCACATTTAGGTGGAATGTCACTGACTTAAGCTGGGTTCGTAGTAGGCACTTTAGTGCCAGAAGCGCTAAAGCGCTTACTACAAACTCTTGGCATTCCATTTAGGTGAGAGAAGAAAGGATAATAGTGAAACCCGCCCCTACAGTACCTGTTCCCTGTTCCCTGTTCCCTGTTCCCTACTTAAATAGGCAAACGCTCAATATCCCGATTGGAACCAATTACCACCATAGCAAACCCTTTAAATAGACGAGTTGTAGGGGCGGGATTAATCTCAAACTGATCATCTTGACCAACTGCCAACAAGTTTAAGCCATAGCGATTCCGCAGTTGCAGTTCCATCACGGTTTTGCCATTAAACTCTTCCGGAACGGATATCTCGACAATACTGTGATTCGGGTCTAACTCAAAGCGATCCAAAATCGAAGGCTGAGTCAGCGATCGCGCCAAAGCACAACCTGCTTCATATTCTGGATAAATCACCCGATCCGCACCAACTCGCTCTAACAGTTTACCATGAACTTCCGAAGACGCTTTTGCCACCACGTATTGAACACCTGCTTCCTTAATATTGAGCGTAGTAATAATACTTTCTTGTAAATAGTTGCCAATCGCAATAATCACCGTATCAAACTCAAAAATTCCCGCCTCTTTCAAGGCTTTGGGATCGGTGGAATCGAGTTGAATCGCGTGGGCGGCGATTTGGTCGGTCAAGACTTGACTAACCAGTTTTTCATTAATATCCGTTCCTAAAACTTCATGTCCAAGATGGTGTAGAGACGAGCAAACGCCTCGACCAAAACGCCCTAAACCAATGACAGCAAATTGCTTATTTTCGCGATGCAGCTTCCGCCAGAACCCTACAGATGACCAACTCACACCCTTGTCCTTTCCTCAATGAAATATTATTGATCATAACCCTATACCCGTTAGAGTAGCATTATCCTACGAGTAGATTTTCTTCCGGATAACGAATGTGGCTAGGACGCGGATCTCCCAGGAGGGTTGCCATAAATGCGATAATTCCCACCCGTCCGATAAACATCGTTGCCACCAAAATCAGTTTTCCCAACGCCGAGAGACCAGCAGTGATACCCGTTGAAAGTCCAACTGTCGCGAAAGCCGATACAACTTCAAAGAGGAGTTGAATAAATGGAACATGAGGATCAGTGATCGCGATTAAAATGGTCGAAATAATGACAGTGGTGACCGAACCAACCAGAACCGCCGTGGCTTTTAAGATTAGGTTTAGCGGAACCTGACGTCTGTAAAGATACACTTCCTCTTTTCCTTGTAAAATTGCCTTCGTACAATTCGCCAACACCCGAAACGTTGTCGTTTTCATCCCGCCCCCGGTTCCGCCGGGACTTGCACCGATAAACATGAAAGCAATTGTCATAAATAAACCGGCTGCTGTCATTTGACTAATATCAATGGTGTTAAATCCTGCCGTTCTTGTCGTCACTGACTGAAACCATGCGCTTAAAAGTTTATCCCGGAAACTTAAACCCCCTAAAATGTTAGGGTTATTGACTTCGACAAAGAAGAAGGCGATCGTTCCTAAAATTAACAGGAATAACGTTGTACTGGTTACCACTTTAAAATTCAGAGAAAAGGTGAGTTTCTCCCGTTTATACTTGAAGATATCGCGTAACCAGAGATACAGTTCAAAAATGACGGGTTGACCAATTCCACCCAAGACAATCAGTCCCGAAATAATCAAAAGTAACAACTCAGAGGACTGATAGCCCATTAAACTATCGGAAAACAAACTAAATCCCGCATTATTCCAAGCGCTAATACTGTGAAAAAGAGATAACCACAAGCCTTGATTCCAGCCCTGCTCTGGAACAAATACAAGTAACAACAGGAAAAATCCGGTTAATTCAAAAATCAAGGCTGTGGCAATAATTGAGCTAATAACAAACGAACTTTTTTCTAAACATGGGCGATCAAACGCTTGTTGAATGGCTATATTAGGGATGTCTCTGAT
>CAZNNK010000532.1:3178-5168 GCA_964574085.1 uncultured Coleofasciculus sp. | reverse complement strand
GGCGTGGAGAACTCCAGCGCGGGTGAGGAGTTGCTTGGGGATCACCCAGGCGATCGCTAATAATACTGTATTTAAGAGGACGGCAATTAGCCAAGGATTGAGAGAATTGAGTGTTACAAGCATTTACGTTTTGAGTGTTGATAATGTAGAGACGCGCCATGGCGCGTCTGAATGTAGGGGCTAAACCCGCCCTGACCCCACCATGGCGTATCTTAAGGGTTAAGAGGACGTTTATAGATGTATAGTAGGCAACAGTTTTTGGTATGCGATCGATGGATAACCGTTTAGAGTGATTATAGGATTAGGTCAGTACCTGGACATAAATTCTGTACGCCGTACTAAGAAATGTTAAGGAGCCTCAAATCCGTACTGTTCCCTGTTCCCTGTTCCCTAATCTAAACCGTTAACGTTAATGAAAGTCCGACTACTTAGTAGCCATGAATTCCATTCTCTTCCATTTGGCATTTCCCGTTAGTGATATTGAGCAAACCAAAGACTATTATGGCAGAGGACTCGGCTGTGACATTGGACGGGAAACCCGTCAAGCCGTTATTTTAAACCTCTACGGGCATCAACTGGTAGCCCATCTTACCCATGAACCCTTAACACCGCAACGGGGAATTTATCCGCGTCACTTTGGCTTAATTTTCACCGCCGAAGCTGATTGGCAGGCTTTATGCGATCGCGCCCAACAGCAACAGCTTCAATTCTATCAGCAACCGAAGCGACGTTTTCCCGGTGAGGTGACGGAACATCGCACCTTTTTCTTACAAGACCCCTTTTATAACTTAATGGAGTTTAAATGTTATGCTCATCCTGAGGCAATTTTTGGCAGTCACCAGTTAGCGGCGATCGGCGATCGGTGATTTGTCATTCGTCATTTGTCATTCGTCATTCGTCATTTGTCATTTGTTAGGAAACAGGTAAATCAGAATATTCTGTTCTTCTGTTTTCTGCCCTCTACCCGATAAAGCCTTCTCTCTAATACGTTAAATCCCTCTGCGTCCCTCTGCGGAATCCTCCGCGTACTCTGCGTTAAAAAAATAAGGCTAAAGTTCCCTTACTACAAACTCCGAACGGGTTCCGATAAGGCTGAGGCTACTGCTTGCATACTGTGGGAATTAATTACCATACAAGCATGGGCAAAAACTGGAACGTTTACATCTTTACCCACAGACATTCGCGAACTACTACCCGGAATAATAATAAAATCCCACCGTGTCCAAATCGATGTAAAATTAAGGCGTTCTAACATCCAAACATCTCGATTTAAATCCTCTAGCAACGGACTTCCTGGACGCATTTGCACGCAGGCGCGACGGTTCAATAAGTAGGCTAACCAGGTGCCATGATGAGGGGCAGAAATCGTAATGTAACGCTGCACTCGGTCAATTCCCCCTAATCGCTGCACATAATAGCGGGTGACGAGTCCCCCCATACTTAAACCGACTAAATCAATGGGTTGATTGGGGGCAAATGTTTGGTTAACAAAATCAGCTAATTGGGTTGCCATTTGGTCTAACCCTAATGTAGCGTTATTGGGGTTTAGGTCAAGGGTATACACTGAAAATCCCTGTTTTTTGAGATAAGGAGAAAGTTTACGGAAAACGGATGAGGTGCGGAAAATACCGTGAACAAGAATAACTGGATTGGTCATTTGTCATGCGTCATTTGTCATACTGGCGAAGCGTTAAGCAAGCTACATTCGTTTGTAGTTAGGGCTTTAGCCTGATCAATTTTGTTGGGTTTCCTAAGGTTTCAGCGTTGGGCTTTGTCCTAATCGCTTTGGCGACTGCTATAACTATAGCCGACAGGGAGAAATCGAGGAAGCTATTTCCCTGTATCAGCAATCGCTGGAACTCACACGGCGGATTGGGGATGTGCAAGGGGAAGCGGCGACGTTACACTAACTGGCAATTATCCACGCCCAACAGGGACAAATTGAACAAGCCATTTCCCTTCCCCCTTCCGTCCCCCTTAAAAAGGGGGA
>CAZNNK010000532.1:0-3078 GCA_964574085.1 uncultured Coleofasciculus sp. | reverse complement strand
GATGCTTCGCTTTTATTGCACGGGGATTTAGGGAGATTTCAACTCAAAGTCCCCCTTTTTAAGCAGTAGGGGAATCTCAACGTTAATTGCGTAATCACAAGCTTCAGTAAACCCCAATGGCAAACAGTTTACTCTCACAGCAAAGAAATTCACCGAAATTCTGGGGAAGGGCGGGTTTTGTATGAAAGTTATCGGATTTCCCCTCAATATTTTGGCTAAACCCGCCCCTACAAGGTGGCGATCAGGCAAATTAACAGGATGCAGGGATAGATTCAAGAATTCTTTGCCCAACAAAACAGTCCGTTGAATCGGTCAGAGATACGGGCGCAAAGCAGAGTTCCCTATAGTGACTAATTTTATCGTTTTCGTTTATTCAACCGTTTAATCGTCTTATAACTGTCTCGACTAATCGTAATCACTATCTCATCGCCTCCCTGTAATACCTCATCGGCTTGGGGAAATCGAATTTGCCGTCCATTGGCTTTATATAACACCAACCCCGCCACTTCTAACTGATTCTGTAACTCCGCAAACCGTATCCCATCCAACTGACTCTGGGAGGTAATCAAAATTTTTGTGGTTAAAAATACTTCATTTTGCACCCGTGTGGTACTAATAATATTTTCATCATGGGCGGCTTGGGCAAATGTCGGTGCGGCTAAACTAGACGTAGAAAAAACCAGTTGAAGATTAAATCCATTCTGAATTTTGCGGGCTAGAGTTTGGTCATAAATTCTCAGCACTATCCGGACATTCGGATTAATTTCCTGCGCTGTTAATGCGCCTTCTAAATTAGCTAAATCATTATCCGTACAAAAAATAATTGCTTTACATTTAGCGACGGCGGCTTTATTCAGGGTTTCGCTTTGACAAATATCACCGATAATGTAAGGAATGTTCTGGTTTTGCAGGAGATCAATCTGTGTCTCTTCATTTTTCTCAATAACTAGAACCGAATCCCCTAGCAGTAACAAGGTGTCGAGAATCTTTTGTCCAACTTTGCCAAAGCCGCAGATAATCACATGATGTTCCATTTTATACGTTTTTTTACCTGTTATCTCCAATAGCTTATTCTTAATTAAGCGATCCACCACTAAACTAAATAGTATGGCATAGCCCCCAGCCCCTGATAACATCAGGTAGATCCCATAAATTTTAATCCCTAACGGTGCAGCCGCTAAATTAAAATCACCGAACCCGATTGTGGTGACAATGGTGACGACAAAATAAACGGCATCAATATAACTGATGGATAAGCCATAATGAAAGACGAATACTCCTAAACTAATGTTCGTGAGTAAGAGAATCGTAAAAGAGGTGGGAGAGTTGAGCCGCATTGAAGGAGTGAAAACGTAGTGTATAGACGCTTCAAAAGCGCGTCTTGTCGGGGGCTGGTTTGACTATTATCGTTTATTTTTTGCAACCCTGATGTTACTAAAATTGCTTCCGATAACAAATGACAATTCAATTAACCTTGAGCCAATATTCTAAACTCACCAGTAACCAAAGCTTAACTCCATAACGTCTCCAGGTATCCCCACGATACTCAATCCAATCGCGAATCAACGACTGATTTAAATAGGGCGCGATCGCAGATTTTTTCGACAACAACAATGCCTGGGTTTGCCGTTGCCAATAGTGGCGAAACCAAAAATGTACCGGTACCATCATCCCGCTTTTGGGACGCTGAATAATTGCCGTCGGTAAGATATCCGCAACTGCTTGCTTGAGAACAGCCTTCTCCTGATTCCCGGCTAGTTTATATTCGGGTGGAATTTCCATTGCCATCTGCACAATTCGCTGGTCAAATAAGGGAGAACGTCCGGCTAATCCAGCGGAACGAGTCAGATTATTCACCTTGGTTAAAATATGATCCGCGCCTTTAAATTTAATATTGAGTGCCATTAATCGATTTAAATACTGTGCCGAGGAAAACAAATCCGCTGCAAAGACAGATGACTCTGTTCTAACCGCGTCCCATACCTCTGGTTTCAATAACCTCGGCAAATCAGGAGCGCATTTTTTAAAGGAGTTCAAATAGGCAGAAACTAAATTAGGATTAGTTCCCGGAGAACCGTATAACTGGTTAAGCAACATCGGCTGATTTTTGGGTCCACCAAAACAGGGATCTCCCCCTTCGCCATTGAGAATAACCTTAACCGTTTCCTGCGCCAGTTGCGCTAACAAATAATTGGGAACCGTTAACGGATCACCAATCGGATCATCCAACTGTGCCATAGTTATCGGTAATTGTTCCCACATCTGTTCGGGAGTAATTTCTAAGATGTGGTGCTGGGTTTGGCAATGGTGGGCAACTAAATTGGAAAACTCTAATTCATTGGGACAATCTGCGCCAAAATGAATCGAATAGGTGTGAACTGGATGCTGATGAAACTTAGCCGCAAGTGCAGTAATACAACTGGAATCCAATCCCCCCGATAAATAAACCCCCACGGATTCGTATGTGGGTAAGTAGTCTTGAACCACCTGATCGAGGCGCGATCGCAACTGTTGAGCGTGCCATGATAAACTTTGTTGAGGATGGGTAATTTGTTCTTGGGGTTGCCAATAATATTGAATTTGTCCATCGGGTAACTGCAATACAGTACCTGGGCGCAATTCCCGCACCTGTTGCCAAAGCGTGCGTTCTCCGGGGACAAAAGCACAACACAAATAATCCCGCAGGGCGACTAAATCTAAGTCAGTGGAATGGTAGGGGCGCAGGGTTCTCAACCGAGGCGCAATCCAGCAAACGGAACCCATCGTCGTATAATATAACGTCCTACCGCCCACGCGATCGCGCACCAACCACAATGTCTGACTCGGTTGATGCCAAATTGCCAGCCCAAATACGCCTTCTAAATACTCTAAACAATCCTCTCCCCAACGTTCCCACAGTAGCGCCACCAATGCTTGATCCGTTCCCCGCCACTCCCTCGGTTCAATCCCCACCTGTTGCAACAATCTGACAGAATTACTTAACCAGATATCCCCAACCACCCCATAGTCTCCTTGAGGACTAAAAGCAGGTTGAATCTGAGTGACTGCTAACTGGTTGGAAACAAAGAACTTACAATC
>CAZNNK010000531.1:0-5193 GCA_964574085.1 uncultured Coleofasciculus sp. | reverse complement strand
TCCCGGCTTGAGCGGAACACAAGCATCGTTTCCCTCAATCGTGCGATCGCGCTACCATGTATGGATAGTCAACTTAAGTCCTGAAGAACCAGGAAATCACGGCTAAACACAGTCCGCCTACGCGGACTAATGTGTGTGTGGAAACCCGCGCAGGCGGGTTTTGTTTGTATAGCTGCGGTTACCCTACGGGAAGCCGCTCCGCGTCTACAACCGCCCAATTAACCATTATGTCTAATCTATTATGTCTAATCGCGCCGAAACCCTAGCCGAAATTATTAACCAACGCCAACCCTTGGTTCAGAGTATTGCTGATGTCGAGGAACATCTGCGAAACCTGACTGACTTGCTCCGCTCCCTGGATCAACGGCGTCATATCTTAAAGGATAAACTAGACGAACCCGAAGTGTGCGATCGCCTCACCCAAATCGACTTTTCCCCATTGCGCTTACAGATTAGCACGCAACTGGATCAACTGCATCAACTGCGCGATCGCTTCTCCCGCCCTACCTTAAATATTGGCGTCGTTGGACTCATGGGTCAAGGAAAAAGTACCTTCCTCCAGAGTATCAGTGGACTCTCCGATGATGAAATCCCCGCCCTCCGAGGTGGCGCTTGTACCGCTGTTCGCAGCACCATTTATCATCAACCGGGAGAACCCTACGCTGAAGTAACAGTTCATTCTGAACCAACTTTTTTACAAGAAGTCATTCAGCCCTATTACCAGGAATTAGACTTAGGCAATCCTCCCCAAACCATAGATGAATTTGCCGGAACCTTGCCAGAATTTTCGGGAACCGATGCAACCAAAAAGTCTATGTATGAACATCTCAAAGAAGATTATCATAAACACTTACCCATGTACAGACACTTACTCCTGTCTGGCGCACCCCGAAAACTTCCCCCCATTCCCAAAGAACGAATTCATGAATATGTTGCCCAACGCCGTTTTCCCCAAGGGGAATTAATCACCTTTGACCATTTAGCCGTTCGCGAAGTTAAAATATTCTGTCCCTTCAAAAATTCCGATGTCGGTAAAATCGCCTTAGTCGATGTACCCGGTTTAGGAGATACTCGCTTAGGCGATGAGAAACTCATCCTAGAAACCATTGGACAAGAAGTGGATTTAGTCATTTTTATTCGCCGTCCCGATAAACTCCGCTATGGATGGGAAAAACGGGATACAGATTTATACAACACCGCAGCCGAAGCATTAAATAATCTAGAGAATCGCTCATTTATGATTCTCAACCATGTCACCGGAACCGATGACAACATGGAAGCCTGTCAGAAACATCAAACCAGTATTCATGATAAACATATTGATGTCATCCGCTGCAAAATTGCTGATTGTTCTAATCCAAAGGAAACCAATGCCATTCTCGACTTAGTTCTCAACTATCTAGCCAATAACATCACCTACTTAGATGAGCAACATGCCCGCGTTTTCCAGAAAAAACTTAAAGAACTGCAAATTTTAATTAATGCGGAACTAGAGAAAGCCCGTCTGGTTTGGTCAGGTGGCTTAATTGTTGACGATATTAATGAACAAGCCAAGTTTTTGCGCCTCTTCAATAAACTCTGGGCAAATCTAACGCGGGGACTGGAAGAATTATTAGATCATCTGGATTTGGCAAAAGATCGCGATGAACAAGATATCTTTAAACAACAAGTTGAATCCATTATCCAAACTTGCAAAAGCGATACCGGAATTCCCACGGAGGAACCCATAAACGAAATCATTGCCCGACGGTTTGAAGAAGGGGATTGGCAAACCACTTATGCTAAATACCTCCATGAAATCCGCAATCATCTCACCCGGCATTTCCACGCCATGGACATGGGGTTAAAAGAGTATGTGGAACAGGCAAAGTCTCAGGTAACTGAGGTACTGGTGAATCAAGGACAATTAGGAGAACTAACACCAGCCAAAGGGTCAGAGTTTCTACAAGCCATGGCAGAACGGATTCCCGATAATTTAGTCCGGCTCAAGCACGCTTTCCATACTCTATCAAATTTTGAAATGTCCTATAAAGCCAACTTTCACTATCGGATTCGCCCTCATTTAGATAATCTTAATCCTGATAAAACCAATCTGCGTTTGTCTGCATCGAATGCCACAGAGTCGCGGGAGATTAAGGCAGAGGAGATTTTCACCTATTTAGAAACCTTACAAGAAGAAGCCGTGTTTAAATGTCAACATGCCTTAGAAAATTTTTACGGCGAACCCGGTCAAGCAGCGTTTGCCGAAGTTGAAGAGTTTGTTGATCAGGTGCTGCGAGCAAAAGATGTCAAGAATGAATGGCAAATCTTTCTGTTTCAAGAAAAAGCTCAGGTTTGGTCGAAGGAATTTGGCGATAATCAAGAGGGAGATGATCGTCAGCAATGGCTATCGTTAGTGGATCAAGCAATTGCGGCTAATTCCCTAAAAAAACTCCAGTTTTTGAATTGATTTAGACTTGGCGCGATCGCTTCGTTAGTAATCCCTAAACCCGCCCCTACAAACGTGTCATAGCACGTCTATACCCAAAGGATGGAGAAAGATGGCTAAAGAACTGAATATAACAATGCTAGGTGCCAGTGGTGTCGGCAAAACCACATTATTGACCTCAATGTATGAGCAATTTGAAGCAACCAGTCGTCAAGCCAATCTACACTTAAAACCCGATGTTGAAACAGCAGCAATTCTAGAACGGTATCTGGCTCAACTCAAAAGTTTAACCTACGAATTTAAAGCCGATGAACGCACCAAAGGAATTCGTGGCACCTTAGCCGTCGCTGGACCCGAATCCTTACCCTCTTACCGTTTTGATTTAGGCTTAGGTGACAAAAACGATTACCTGCGGCTACAGTTTCGAGATTATCCCGGCGGCTATATTTTACCCAGTGATGTGGCGGGGAGACGATTTGTGCAGAAGATGTTGCGGGAATGTGCAGCAGTTATCGTGGCAATTGATACGCCAGCGCTGATGGAACTAAATGGTAGATGGCATGAGGTGAGAAATAAGCCTGATGAAATTATGACATTGTTTAAGACAGCGTACCAAAAACTGGACGAACCAAAGTTAGTCATTTTGGCGCCCGTCAAGTGTGAAACTTACATGCAAGATGAAGTATCTGCCCACAATCTGATTAAACGGATTCAAGAAAAATATGCACCATTACTAGAATTTTTTCAAGCGCCAAGACGAGCCGATAAAATTGCCGTGGTGACAACTCCGGTACAAACCGTTGGTTGTGTGGTGTTCTTAAAAATCGAGGTCGAAAATCTGAATCAACCCCGATTTTATTTTCGCAAGACGAGTTTTGATGCCCAATATAGTCCCCAAGATAGCGAACAGTTGCTGCGGTATTTATTGCGATTTTTATTAAAAGTCTATATTCAAAATCGCAACTGGTCTATGTTTAACGTGGTTCGGGAATTATTCAACCCCGATGCTCAACTCAAACAAGCGGTCGAACAATTTGCTCAAGGATGCAAAACCAAAGGAGGATTTGCTATTCTACAAGGTAAATCCTTGTTGACACTTTAGAATTTGTAATTTGCCTATATCAATCAAAACTATTTTTAAATTAGGAATAAACGAATGGATATCTATATCCAGAGTCGCGGCTTTGAACAAGATTATGATTACCGTTGGCTACAGGTTGGTAACGATGGGTCAATTCAACCCAAATTGCCACCCATCGGATTAACGGTACCCAGTTTAATCGATCGCGAGACACCAACGGTTGTGTTAGAACGATTAGTGGATAACCAGTTGCTGTTGCTACTAACGGGACTGGAACCCAAAGGACGAGTCGATTTTCTAGACCGCCAAATCCGCATCGCTATGGCTTGGGTGGGTGCAACGACGGACGAACCCCTGCTGCGAAGTTTAGCCGCATCTGCATTAATTGACGAAGACTATCACCTCCTAGTAGCACAACTCAATCAAGCGGTAGGCTTAGGTGGTAACTATGGCTTTCAGGTGTCATTACCTGAGATGAAGCGATTGATTACTGTAATCCGAAATCCTCAGCAACTGTCCAATCAACCGCCGACTCTCACCCCAAAAATTGGACGAAATATCACGACGCTAAGATATGAATTAGCCGAAGAACTACGCACCTGTCATTTACCGCCAACTCCCGGTATTCTCCTCGTCGTCACCGGGATTAAAAAGCCCGAAGCGCTGCAAGAGGCTGGTGTGTGGCGCAGTTTATCATTATTGGTAGAGGGCGAGAGTTGGCAGGACTTCTCGCCTCAACCCGGGTTTTTGCCCGCCAATTTCCAGGAGGGAATCCGCTCCAAGAATCCCCTTATCTGGCTTATGGTGTTGATATCGATTCTCTCCTATTGGTTAGCATCCCTGGTGAAATTGCTCTCTAGCCAAAAAGATACCTAGTGCAAGACGGCAAAAGTTGATGATTACCTTAGTGCATACAGGATACTGTTGGCAAATTACCTCAAACTGACGACAGAACCTAAAAACAGTAACGTACACTACAAAATCAGCTATAGCGCTTCGCGCTGGTCTAGTTACACTTTGTTTGTACGAACATCCCATCTGGACTCAGTTTCAGGTACGGGAGTTGTAAATACACGCCTAGCGATTTGCTATAAAAATGCCGGACTTATGGCTCCCCCCTCTCCCTATCAATTGTTTAAGAAAGATGTGACAAGATGACAAAGGGGAGGGGGTAAAGGCTTTTGATTATGTCTGTACCTGCTCTGGAAGCAGAAGCACGGGAGGGGGATAGAAATAATTCTTCTCGTTAATTCCGGTTGTCATAAATTCAATTAGACACCCTGAACATCATCTTCATATAAACTTTATATGAAATTCATCGTAACTTTATAGACAACTTCAAGAATCCAGTCTACGATTTATTTAGTCGAAAGAAAATCACAACTTGAGACAATCCATCAAACATTAAACCAAGTCTTCACATTTTAAACATCTACTCACTCTAGGGAACCACATCATGAAATCTCTCTCAACTCTTTTCCGCCATTCCGCTACCGTTGCCTCGCTGATTGCTGCATCTACAGTAACTGTAGGTCTCATGTCACCTTCAGCTTCTGCTAATATGTCCCTCGTACCTCAAGAGGAAGGCGAAGTTGAGCTTGTGAATTTAGCTCCCCTGCCTGGTGTTCCAGCTGTCTCTTATACACAATCTCCGAGCCCACGAGACCGTACTAGATCTCGTATG
>CAZNNK010000530.1:0-5214 GCA_964574085.1 uncultured Coleofasciculus sp. | reverse complement strand
CCCTATTATTGGGCGCCCTTTGTATTAATCGGAAATTGGCTCTCGTTATTTCAAGGATAAATTCATCCTGGTGTGGGATCTTATTTGATAAATTAAAACTGTAGGGACGCGATACAATACTCATTACCTCCCAACTCTTTTTACCATGAAAACTCTAGTCAAATGGACAGTAAGAGACTACCATAGTCTGATTGAGACAGGCATTCTTGGCAACCGTCAGGTGGAACTTTTGCAAGGAGAATTAGTGGAAATGCCTCCAGGACGATTATTTAGAGTCATTGGTAATCAGTCAAGGTACGATTGTACCCCAGGCATTTTCTACAATTGAGGTGTCAATTGATCGATTTTGGGCAGATATATAGGGAATCTTGTTCCAGACGCACCATGGCGCATCTGGAACAAAAGGAATTATTGATGATCAATTTCGATTGTTTCCAAGGTACAGCAGGGAAGAATCGGCATTTCGGTAAGTTGTTCCCAACCGATAGATTCTAGTAAGTTCGCCCAGGCTGTTTGGGTTTGTTGGGGTTTTTTGCGGTGGAGGTTGGCTAGTTCGGTGAGGGTGTCAAACCATAAACCGTTTTGAGCATAAATGACAATTTTGTCTTGGGGCGTATCACCGTTCAAGGGTGTCTCAATCTGTACCCGTTTAATCCAGCCATCGACCAAGAAGTTAGGCGGGGATGCTGGAGTATCGCAATAGAGTTTTAGTGACCAATGATACCATTGACCGGGTTCTAGTGGGGGTTCATTGGTGGGGATGGCTAGGCTAATAATTCCGGAAGTTTGGGGGAGATTGAATTGAAAGTTGGCTTGATAATCGGCTTCATTTTCGAGGCTAAATTGGGCGACTTGAGCCGATGTTGCTGTGGCGGGAAGATAAAACCAAAAGGTTGGATGTTGACTCTGGGTTAATCCCCAAACATGAGTTTCTGATAAGCTGATTCCGGGTTTTTCTATGGCGGGAACAAGGGCGACTAATTTCTTATTGGTTGCGGAGGGCTGTGCTTCACAGGGTCCACGGGTTCCTGAATCCGATTGTTCTCCCGGTGTGTCTTTATCCGGTGGGGGTGGCGGTTGGTTGAAGATGAGGGCGTCGAGGGGGGATTTCTGGGCGATGATCAGAAGGGGTATGATGGTGAGGCTGAATAGTTTGTTTGTCATTTGTTGTTTGTCCTTTTTATTTGTTTTTTGTTAGACTTGTGTCGTCACGATTTGAGGCTGGTAAAAGGCTAAGGTTCCCTTACTACAAACATTACTACAAACAATTAAGGCGATCGCGGATGGGATTAGGGGTATCCAATAACCGTGAATTAAGAGGATTAAACTTAGTCCTGATAATAAAACTAATACTGTACATAAGGCGAGGATTTGGTAGGGGCGTTTGGGGATGAACTGAATTAATAGTCCGCCAATTAATGAGCATCCGCAAATCCATAATACCTCACTCCAGAAATTCCCTGGTTGAATTAAGGGTCGTTGATCGAGTACCGCGCTGAGTATCTGACTCACGCCATGCGCCTGAATCTCTAAGCCGCGCATTTCTCCATAAGGGGTATGGAAACTATCTTTGATGCTGGTGGCGGTAACGCCTATTAATATTACCCGATTCTTGACCCATTGGGGATTAATTTTATCTTGGAGAACTTCTGTTAGTGTCACGGATTGGGCGATGGGTTGAACCGCACGGTAATTGAGGATAATTTGTTGACCTCTGGAATCATACCGTTGATAACCTCCAGCACGAGATTGTAAATCGGCAAAAATAATGTCTCTAAGCTGCAAGTTGCCGTTTTTAGTGGTAAATGTTGGTAATATAGTCTCGGCGGCTAAATAGCGAAAGGCGAGTTGAAGGTTGAGGGCGTAGGGGGTGGGACAAGGTGAGGTTGAACTGACTCGTTGATACAAGAGTTGGCGGCGTAGTAGACCAGTTTCGGTGTTTTTGCTGTCCACTAATACGTTGCTAAAGCCGAGATTTTGCCAGGGAATATTGGGGAAGGAGGCGGTTCCTTGATCGCTGTCACTGCTAACTTTACAGATATGAATCACCTGATTGGTTTGGCGTAGATAGGTGGGTAAATCGGTAGGAGAGGCTATTGTGCGATCGCGATAATGAATGGGGTTATCTCGATAGATGTCTAAGCCGATTACTCGCGGTTGCATTGATTCCAGTTTCTGCAATAATTGGACTAGAATGTCATCGGATAACGGATAGCGGTATTGGTTGATATCGGCTTCGGTTATTTTCACTAGCAAGAGGCGCGAGTCTACGGTTTCGGTTGGGCGCAATCGGATTAATCCATCCAAGGCTTGCAATTCTAACCCTTGTAATAAGCCGAGCGATCGCACTCCAATCACCCCAATACTGATCACCCCACTGATGGCGAGCGTCCAAGCCAAAGGATTGACAGAATGCTCATTTCGTGATTGAAGTTGGGACTGAACCCATTGGCGATTAAAGATGGATTGGTAGATGGGGTTATGAACTCTGAGTTTACCCTGACGCTGAACCACTAATCCTGAGAGTAGCAATTCCTGTTGGGTGTGACTCTCATCGGTGGGGATTTCTCCCCGGTGTAAGATTTGCTGATAGAGGCGGAGTAATGGGATTGCACCATGGTGACTGAGGAGGATGCGATCGCGGATGGTTCTCAGATGTTCGGGATGATCGGTGAATTCCCAGTTTAGCAGAATCTGCGATCGCACGATTTGTTTCACGAATTCCCGTTCATTGTTAGGGCGACGAATTGTATCCATAAGGCTTCTCGATACTCTTTCTAATGGAACCAAACCCGCCCGACATATCCCCAGAGTTTTCCCGAACAAATTCTCGCCAGAATCAATAACTTGATTGAACCCACCCTTGTCGATCATCCTATCGAACGGAGAATCACAGAATCGTTGCACCAACTGACATAACTTTTGGGTCAGAAACGGTTGACCCGCTGTCCAATATAATATCTCTTCCAGCACCTGGCGCGGATGTTGAACCCGTCCCTCAAACCCTTGGGTTAAAATCAGTGCTTCATCCAGTTTCAACCCCTGTAATTCAATCGCCTTGCCAATATTAAACGGCGTTTTCGTTTTATCTTGGATTAAATCCGATGGACTGGCTACTCCTAACAAAGCAAAGGTTAAACGCTGATAGCGTTCATTGGTATCTCGTCCATTATAGTAGGCTCGAATCAGAGCAAAAAAGTCATCGGTAGAGAAGGATAAACTCAGGGTACTATCAATTTCATCGATAAAAATTACTAAATTTTGCTCAAGACTATCCAGCACAACCGCTGCAATAAATTCCCCCAAACGCTGCACAGGCGATAAAGAGTCATGCTCAGTCCACCACTGTCGCCATTTGACACGATTCGCCAGTCGTAATTCACTGACTAAACGATAAGCAATTCCCTTATACCATTGTTGTTCATTTGCCTGACGTCCAATGCGAGTTAAATCAACCACTGCACAGGCAATTCCTTCCGCTTCTAGACGTTTTTGGGTTTGCACTCGTAGACTCGATTTGCCCATTTGTCGGGAATTGAGGACATAACAAAATTCTCCAGCTTTTAATCCTTCATAGAGTTCTTGATCCGCCGAACGCCTCACATAACTTGCCGCATTCGGTGGTAAACTTCCGCCAACATGGTAGTCATTTGTCATCTGTCCTTCGTCATTTAGCTTAACGTTCCACTGATTAATCCTCCCCTCAATTCGCCAAGCGAGAACCAAAATAGTCACGATAAAGCTCACATCGAATAATTACCCGATTTCCAGTTAAATGCACCAGTCCCAGACTTTCAAGCTGATAAGCAAGTTTGGACGCTAATTCCACGCTATGGCTTGCCTCCACCACCTTTGTCAACGCCGGAATCAAGGCTGGATTTTCCTGCAACTCTCGCCAAAGCTTTCGCAAATAATTCCCATAAATCCCCGAATCCGTCGCCGCTTCATTGAATAGCTGTTCTAGTGTCGTATTGCCAAAGGTTTTGAGTCCAACTAACGCTTGCTTAATTAAGCCCGGATGTCCTCCCACCCTATTGATTAATAAACTGACATCAGCTTGACTTAATACCTGCCCATGCTTTTGGGCTAACTCAGTCACCTGTTCCGATGTCAATTCAGGCAGAGGAACCGTTAATCCCACATTAAACGGCGAGTGATTGATATCCAGCGGAATATAAGCTTCCGTCGAATGAGACACAATTAACCGCAGTTTCTGCCAATTATCCAGAATTTTACTATCTTCATGCCATGCCCGTAGCATACCAAAAAAGTCTTGGGCGATCGCCAAATGAGGAAACAGGCGATCAACCGTATCCAAGCCTAAAACCAGGGGACTATCAATTTGCTCTAATAAATAGTCCTGAAAATAAGCCGAGCAGTTATCATTACTACTGAGATCCATATCCCAATAATCCTGGAGTTGCAGCGGTTTTTGCAGTTGACGACTAACACTGATACACAACCAACGCAAAAATTGATCCAGATCTTGCACCACCGATTCTTCCGGTTGACATAAATTTAAATAGACTTTGCGATAGCCTTGTTGTTGAGCCGAATTCAACAATCTTGCCATTAACTCCGTCTTCCCCATTTGCCGTGGTGCTTTAATCCGAATTAATGCACCTGGTTCCAAAAGAGTTTGATAACAGAGGGATTCAATCGGCGGGCGTTCTACGTAAGGATGATTGGCGATTGGAGAGGGTGAACTTACCGCCGTTTTATTCATCCCCGTGGTGCCATTCCCTTGACAGAGAACATACCCTTTTTTTAGCCAATCTCGCACAATCTTAAATTTTCCCTTTTTATCGGTATTAAGCTGAGGGCAACTGGTGACTAATCGAGTATAAACCCCCTTTCCAAGTCGCCGTTGCAGCGTCACTTCACTAATATTCAAATCCTGCGCCACCTGAACATCAGAGCGTGGCAAATTTCGCTCAGTAAACCGAACCAGGAACGCTTGTCGCTCATCTTCTTCAAACAGATCATGAGCATCAGCGACTCGTTTTAGAAATGCATCCCACAACATATAGCGATTTCCGTTTAAGGTAACGTGTAGGGGCAGGTTTAGCCTCTAACCCGAGGATACCACCAATAACGTCTCAACAAAACCTGCCCTGCTCAAAACGGTGATACTTTTTGATACCTTTTGATACCTTCTGTAAATTTCAGTGCTATGGGTTAGCGGTAAAATTGATAGGTTGCGGGGGGTTAGGG
>CAZNNK010000529.1:0-5228 GCA_964574085.1 uncultured Coleofasciculus sp. | reverse complement strand
CCAGTTAACAAGCTCCCTAAAAGCAGCTACATTATGTTCCTTATAGCCTTCTGCCCTGGAGCCTTTGGACTTCTGCCTTCTTGTACTCGCTCACGATACACAAGAGGTATTGCGATCGCGAAATCTGGTTGTAGTACAACTCAAGAGGCGCCAAACTCGTCCTGTAAGGCTTCATCATTATCATCTGCGATCGTGGCTACGATAGTAATAGCGCGAGAAATTTCTCCTGGGGATAATTCAGCCACCGTGCGCGACGATAACACCACCACTTGATCATCCACAATGCCAAAACGGGCTTCAAAGGTATCGGACCAGTTCATTTCCAGAAGCCTACGCATCAATTCCGCTTCTTTTTCAGCCGGGAGGTTCAGCACCGAAGACCAAACGGTAAACGTATCCTCGTCTGTAGAACCCGTTAATTGGACAAAGACTTCAACGCTACCATACTTAAACTTCCACAGATAGCCTTCCTCGTTATGGCTTACCATAGCGCTGTCATCTTGCTCCAGGCTGGAGATGACTGTTTCAATCGTTTCTACATAGTTGACAGTTGCCTGGTCTTGGATAAACTCCGTGGAGACAATCTCTTCCGTTGACAAGCTTTCTGTAGACACCGTTTCTGGATTCGATTTTTTAGTGGACATAAACGTTTCTCTATAGCAGTTGACAATTTTATATAACACAAGGCATGGTATTTACCTAATCTGGCAATTTATCTTACGCCATAATCTTGATTTAGCCTTTTGATACGTGGGAGTAGACCCAAGCTTATTTTATCGGTTAAGTTCGCTAACTTGCCCCTAAAGAGCCAGATCCCCGACTTCTTCAAGACGTCGGAGATCTTAATTGCCAAGAAAGATTCTACACCGTAGCGTCTTCAGGCTTATGAGCAATCCAATACTTACTCATAAAGTGGTTTTGAGTTGTAATTGCCTCAAAACCCGCCTGGGTGAGGCGTTCGACTAAATCATCGGTAATGTAGTGTCTGTAGTAAGGTTCATGGAACATGGCAGGGAAGTTTTCCATCATGGTCATGAATTGGGGAAAATCAATCGCCTGAATTGAGTCACAGATCACAAACACACCTCCCGGTTGAATCACGCGGAAGCATTGATTAATGATGCGCTGACGGATAGAGGGTGGCAGTTCGTGGAAGAGAAACACGCAAGTGATACCGTGGAAGTAATTATCCCGATACGGCAGTTCCTCCGCCTTCGCCTGCATCAGTTGCGGTAATTCCCCCGGAGTCTGGGATAAGAGTTGATTGGCTTTACGCAAATAAGCTGGGGATAAATCTGTGCCAAATAGAGACGCTTTTGGCAATGTTGCCCGAATCATTCTCAGAGTCCGACCCGTTCCACAAGCTACATCGAGAACTCTAATCTGTTGAGGAGAAACGGTATCAAACACCTTGAGTCCGTCCTTTAACGGAGCCAGTACACGCCGCCGCATCGGATCAGCCCCACCATTGAACAGAAGTTCTACCTGCACGTCATACAGATTAGCTGAGGTATCACTCAAGTAGCCATCGGTTTGGTAATGGAAGTTGCGCCGATAGTAGTTCGGATAATTTTCGATATCAATCTCTGGCGAGAACTCCTGAAATCGATTTTGGTAGGTTCGTTCCCATCTGTTTGGCATATCTAGCCAATCTAATGGATAGTAGCGCAAGAAGTCTTGCCAAGGGTTATCAAACAGCAGGCTTTCAGGATACACACCCCGTTCCGCATCCTGCCAATCGGTTTCCAGAATCTGCTCGAACCTTTGCCGAAATTCTTGCAGGATTTCTGGAGAGAGGGGTTGGGTTTTAAGTTCATTAAGGGGAGGATGGAAGACATTCAGCAGTTGAGCACTGAGGTTTTTGTGTGCCAGCGCAAAAGCCGCTTTTCCTTGCTGGAATGTTTGATATGCCAGTTTTGTGATCAGGTCAGCCATGAGTTGTTAAGCTTGTTGTTACCTAAACATCATTTATTAAGTATTGTAACTAAACTTTTAGAAAAGTTTTCCCCGTCAACCCTAGAGTTGAGGGGAGATGCAGTAAAAAAAGCCACCCTGTCAGGATGGCTTTTTCGGTCATTTTGTGCTAATGGTTCAGACTAGACATCGTAGTAGAGGGAAAACTCATAGGGATGAGGACGCAACCGCATTGGGTTGATCTCATTGTCGAGTTTGTAAGCAATCCAGTTGTCGATAAAGTCTTCGGTGAAGACACCAGTGCTGGTCAAGAAGCTATGATCCTTCTCTAAATGCTCTAAAGCCGCTTCCAGAGAACCAGGAGTTGACGGGATTTTGCTCAATTCCTCTGGCGAGAGGTCGTAGATGTCCACATCCAACGGTTCGCCCGGATCAATTTCATTCTTAATCCCATCCAAACCCGCACACAACATGGCGGCAAAGGCAATATAGGGATTACAAGTCGCATCAGGACAACGGAATTCCATCCGCTTCGCCTTGGGATTGTCACCAGACAGAGGAATCCGGATGGAGGCGGAACGGTTTCCTTGGGAGTAAGCCAAGTTCACAGGCGCTTCAAACCCTGGCACCAAGCGCTTGTAGGAGTTGGTTGTTGGGTTGGTGAAGGCTAACAAAGCGGGGGCGTGTCTGAGTAAACCACCAATGTAATGCAGCGCCATCTTGCTCAACTTCGCGTAGCCATCGCCGAAGAATAGGGGTTTCCCTTCTTTCCAAATCGACTGGTGGGTGTGCATTCCAGAACCGTTGTCGTTAAAGATAGGCTTGGGCATAAATGTGGCAGTTTTGCCATACTTCTTGGCAACGTTTTTAATCACATACTTGTACGTCATCAAGAAGTCACCCGCTTCAACGATGGGTGCAAAACGGACACCAAGTTCGTTCTGTCCCCCTGAAGCAACTTCGTGGTGATGCTTTTCAATCGGCACCCCACACCGACCCATGGTCAGCAGCATTTCGGTACGCATATCTTGCAACGTATCCGTCGGCGAGACGGGGAAATATCCTTCTTTGTAACGAGGCTTATATCCTAAGTTACCGCCAGCTTCTTCCCGTCCAGAATTCCAACGCCCTTCCACGCTGTCTACATAGTAGAACCCTTGGCTCTCGGTTTGATCAAAGCGAACATCGTCGAAGATAAAGAACTCCGCTTCCGGACCAAAAAAGGCAATATCGCCAATTCCTGTGGACTTCAAAAAGTCCAGTGCTTTCTGAGCGATGGTGCGGGGATCACGGCTGTACCATTCACCCGTGCGGGGTTCCTTGATTGAGCAGATCATGCTCAAGGTTTTTTCTTTCGTGAATGGGTCAATCCAGGCGGTTTTCGGATCGGGCACCATTGCCATGTCGGACTCGTTAATGGATTTCCAACCGCGAATACTGGACCCATCGAACGCTACCCCGTCTTCAAAAGCACTTTCGTCTATTTGATCGTAGTAAAACGAGCAGTGCTGCCAGATTCCTGGCAGATCAATGAATTTGAGGTCAATAATTTTAATGTCTTCGTCTTGAATCAGTTTCAAGACCTCTTGGGGCGTTTCTGCCATGAATGACTCCTTTTGTCAAGTGGACGATTGTTTAGAAAAGTTCAAATAGTTGAACGATCGCGGAAGACTTGTTCAAGTTCTCACCAACGGCGACAGACGGTGATGCCTGTTTTCAACCTGACGCTTAGGACTACCGGGGAGATTAGGAATCAACAAAACCTGTCTCCGTTGTATCTGACTCATCCTAGGGAGAGGCAGAGGGAGCTTTTGTATCCAAAGTTACAGAATCTCATTTCCTGATTCTGGAGATCCTCAGAAAAAGATTAAATTGTGTGAAATATTACAAAATGATAAGGATTGCCCGTCTTCTGTTTGTCAATCCACTCAACCATGACGTATTCTAGTGCAGATAAGCTAAGTTGCCTTGGCAGCAATACTGAGACAGCCCAGGTTATGTGGATAAAAACGGTGCAGAAATTCTCATTTTAGAGACTTTTGATGAGAGCGCCACAATAACTGGCAAGATAAATAGATAAAGATATATAGATTGGGAGAGCCAACTCATGCGGGATGCGATTACAAGCCTGATTAGAAATTACGACATTACTGGTCGTTACCTAGATCGCGATGCGATCGATTCACTCAAATCTTACTTTGACAGCGGTACAGCCCGAATCACGGCTGCTTCTGTGGTCAATGCTAATGCAGCCTCAATTGTCAAGCAGGCTGGATCGCAACTCTTTGAAGAAGTCCCGGAATTGATTCGTCCGGGTGGTAATGCTTACACAACTCGTCGCTATGCTGCTTGTTTGCGGGATATGGACTATTATCTCCGCTATGCCAGTTATGCCTTGGTTGCTGGGAGTATGGATGTCCTAGACGAACGAGTGTTGCAAGGGTTACGGGAAACCTATAATTCTTTGGGGGTTCCCATTGGTCCAACAGTTCGCGGTATCCAAATTATGAAAGATATCGTCAAAGACCAAGTCGCTGCTGCTGGAGTGACTAATACGGCATTTGTGGATCAACCCTTCGACTACATGACTCGTGAATTAAGCGAAAGCGATATTTAAGGCATTCATTTCGCACCCAAAAGGGTAACATCCAGGTTGTTGGTGATGAGGAACAGGTGATTAGGGACATCTTTAATGTCTCTTCAGGGTATTCACAATGACTACAACTGACACCAAAACCCTCAAACTACTTCAATGTGATGCTCTTTGGGTGCGAACTTAGTTTTCTTAGATAATTTACTTTTGGGATAAAGTATAGATTCCCAGAGCAATCAATCCTAGGGCGAGAACCTGTCTGAGGCCAAAGGGTTCTCCCCAAATTAAATGAGCAAAAAAAGCCACCGCTACATAGCTAATCGAAACGCTAGGAAAAGCCACAGAAACAGGAATTTGCCGCAAGGCAAAGATGTAGAAAAGGGAAGCACAGAAATAAGACGACAATCCCACAATAATGTAGGGCTGAAGAAAGAGCTTATTGCCAATACCCTGCATAGCACCAGCTTTAAGGCTAAGTTGCCCACCGATACCGATCATAATCGAAATAACTAAAGCAAAATAAGCATTCACAAACTAAGTCTCCAATCCAGTAAACCAATATTAGTCTGACTGTCACCGAAATCAGCGTTAGCAATAGCTTTCATATAATGTCCGCCGAATTAACTGTAATATCAAATCCGGGTTAGCTACCCCCGTTATAACCCAGTCCTGACCCTTGCGGACTACCCTTCGGGAAGGCTTCGCATACATAGTGTAGCAG
>CAZNNK010000528.1:0-5234 GCA_964574085.1 uncultured Coleofasciculus sp. | reverse complement strand
ACTTAGCCTACTGGAGCGAGCGTAACAGCAAGCTCTATGATAATCACACCTCTAAAGCCCTCAAACGGCAAAACCATAAGTGTGGATACTGTGGGTTGAAAATGACCAGTGAGGAAAAAGTACATCTACATCATGTAGATGGAAACCACAGCAACTGGAAGAGTAAAAACCTCCTAGCTGTCCACCAAAGCTGTCATCAACTCCACCATACAAGCAAACCAGAACGTCGGGAGCCGGATGCTGGGAAACCCGCACGTCCGGATCTAACTGAGAGGGGCGCGGGATAATACCCGCCCTCGACTCAACCTTTACACGAGTGGATTATCTCTATGTAACACAACTACAATTGTGGATTAGATTTGTCAATTTTATGGGCGCAAAGCTTTGCGCCCCTACAGGTTGTGGATGTTGGGTTTAACATGCACCCAACGATAAACCTGTATTAATCCTACTCGCCATAATTTGAATTCAGATGTCTCGTTCTCGTGCCTTACTCTACTATGTCATCGCTCGGTTGCTTCTAGCACCGTTAATGATGTGGACGATTGTCACTATTGTATTTTTGCTCCTCCGCGCTACACCAGGAGATCCGATTGATGCGGTTATTGGTAATCGTGCGCCTGATAATGTCAAAGCCGAATTTCGGGAACGGTTGGGATTAAATCAACCGCTACCCTTACAGTATGTGAATTATTTACTCCGTTTACTCCGCCTGGATTTAGGTAGTTCAATTAGTGACCAAGGACGAGAGGTTTGGCAAGTGATTCAGCAGTATTTCCCGGCGACGGCAGAAGTAGCGGTATGTAGTATGATCGTCGCGATAACGGTAGGAATTGGTGTGGGTATTTTTTCCGCCTCTCGTCCCGGTACTGTTTTTGATTTAGGGGGGCGGCTATTTGGGATTATTACCTATGCCTTACCGATATTTTGGGCAGGAATGATTGTACAATTAATCTTTGCTGTACAGTTAGGATGGTTTCCTCTGGGTGGACGATTTCCGGCATCGGCAACTCCGCCCCCAGAACTCACTGGACTTTATACCGTTGATAGTTTGTTGAATGGGAATTTCAACCAATTTTTAACGGCGTTATATTATTTAACTCTACCTTCGCTAACTTTAGGAATTCTCCTAAGTGGAATTTTTGAACGCATCGTCCGGGTAAATCTCAAACAAACGCTGAAGGCTGATTATGTAGAAGCCGCACGCGCTAGAGGGATTCAGGAACGGACAATTCTGCTGCGTCATGCGTTAAAAAATGCGTTGATTCCGGTGATTACGGTAATGGGACTCACGTTTGCATCGTTGCTAGGGGGTGCGGTGTTGACAGAAGTTACCTTTTCTTGGCCCGGATTGGCTAATCGATTATATGAAGCGATTCAGTTACGAGATTACCCGACAGTGCAGGGAATTATGGTGTTTTTTGGCGCAATTGTGGTGATCGCGAGTATTGCGATTGATATTATCAATGCTTTAATTGACCCGCGTATTCGCTATTGATTTTTCATTGTTTAGTAACCCCCGCCACGGTGATTAAAATCGCTGCTACACTTGCCAAAGCCACGGCGATTGAAATCGCTGCTACACTTGCCAAAGTCCGCCTGCGCGGACTAGGTTATAACGGGGGTGGCTAACTCGGATGTGGTAAGTAGGTGGACACAATTAAAGTTAACGGTTGAGATCACTTAACAGGGAACAGGGAACGGGGAACAGTAAGGGTTTGAGGGCGATTTACAAAAATTTACACAGTACCGTTTTCTTTTGTCCGACTACTTATAACTTTGGTAGGTTGGGTTGAACGAAGTGAAACCCAACAGGTTCCAGCTAGCGTTTGTTGGGTCTCGTACCTCGACCCAACCTACCTCAATTTATATTTGACTGACTCCAAAACCAGATGGCGAGTTGACTATATTGGCTTTTCAACTAATTTTTCTTTTGTTTTTTCGATTGCTGTTTCTTAAACAAAGCCCCAAATCCTAGCGCCATACCGGAACCCAAAATGGTGAGAGGTTCGGGGACGGCATAGTTAACATCATCGATAGCACCACTACCAGGTAGAGTCACTTCAAGGCGGGTTACTTTGGTATTACTAAAACCGTCCACTGTAACAAACTCGTTATCTCCAGCGCCTACATTACTCAACGACTCTACTTCAGTACTACCGTTAAACGTTGTGAATGTGGCTGGTCTTCTTTCATCACCATCCAGGTAGGCAATACTCTTAAGAAAAATAGCCTGGGGAAAGGTAAATGTTATTGTACCCCCCCTGGCTGCGTCATCGGGGTCAGTAGAATCGTTATTCTCACTGATAATTAGAACGTTGCCGAATTGGTCTCCAAAGAACAAATCAGGGTCACCACCTGAACAGTTACTGTCGTCAGCACCACCACCGCATGTGCTGTCGAAGATCATTAGATCACGCAGGGGTCTGGCTGGGTCAATCCGACGGGGAACACGCCCTTGACCGGATACACTCAGGGTTACACCTTGAACTGTCGTTACATCAGTCACTATTTGACCATCACTAAATTCGGAAAAGTTAACCACAGCAGCTTGGGCGGGGTTAGCATGGAGTGTGGCGAAACCTAACAGGGTACCAGCCGCCGCGATCGCCAGCTTTATGTTTTGATACATGATCATACCTATAGTTGTAGAGTGTGTAACGTTTTTTTCTTCAATAAAAGGATAACCTGGGTTTCAGACCATTTGTTTAAAGTTTTTGTAAAGAAATTCAGTGTAAATACTCTATTTGTTTAAAGTTTTTGTAAAGCTATAAGGCGTATAAATCAGTTGTGAAATAACTTACCTTGCTAGACAATGGTTTCATTCCCATTTTTTTACGAATCATTTAGACGGGTGAGAGGGTGTCAACCCCCACTTACCTGACAACTCAAAACGTTTCCGTCTCCACCAACCCAGCCAAGTGGAAAAATTTGACCCCACCGAGAGTAGGGGTTTGGTTATCAAACCCCTACTGGTATCAAACCCCTACTGGTAGGGAATCATTGTCCATATTTATTTCCAATCAAAAAGGAGGGTAGGCTTACTCCTCCTTGATCAAGCCACAGATCAAACATCCAGATGGCTAGTTGGTTATATTGGCTTTTGAGCTAATTTTTCTTTTGCTTTTTCGATTGTTGTTTCTTAAACAAAGCCCCAAATCCTAGCGCCATACTGGAACCCAGGATGGTCAGGGGTTCAGGAACAGCGTAGGTAACATCATCGATGGCACCACTACCAGGGAGATCAACTTCAAGACGGGTTACTTTGGTATTACTAAAACCGTCCACTGTAATAAACTCGTTATCTCCAGCGCCCACACTACTCAACGAGTCTACTAGAGTACTGCCGTTAAATGTTTCAAATGTAGCTGGGTCGCTTTCATCACCATCGAGATAAACAAAACTTTTAAGAAAGATAGGCTGGGGAAAGGTAAACGTTATCTTACCACCAAATCGGCTGTCGTCTGGGTCAGTCGAATCGTTATCTTCACTGATAATTAGAACATTGCCGAATTGGTTTTCAAAGAACAAGTCGTCGTCACCACCTGTGCAGTTACTGGCTGGACCACCATCGCATGTGCTGTCGAAGATCATCAAGTCACGAGGGTTCCCACCCGTATTGCCCTGACCAGATACGTTGAGGGTGACGCCTTGAGCTGTCGTTACCCCAGTCACTACAGCACCTTCACTAAATCCGGAAAAGTTAACAACAGCGGCTTGGGCGGGGTTGGCGTGGAGTGTCGCTACACCCAACAAGGTACCAGCAGCTGCGATCGCAAGCTTTATCTTTTGATACATGATTATCCCCTTTTTTGTAAAGACCTGTAAAGTTTTTCAACTTGCATAACAGCATAACCTGGTTTTTAGACCATTTAGTTAAAGTTTTCGTAAAGAAATCCAGTGTAAATACTCTATTTGTTTAAAGTTTTTGTAAAGCTATCCGGCGTCTAAATCAGTTGTGAACTAACAAACCTTGCTAGACAAGGGTTTCAGTCCCATTTTTGTTCACAAATCATTTAGACTGGCTCTGGCGCTCTGTTGTCACTCTAGGAAAGCAAGGGGGATAAGGGATACAAGGGGGATGGGAAAAAACTTGACGATTGCCAGGTAAGCTAGAGGTAATTGGTGATTTGGCGACTTGAACTCACGATCGCATGTCTCAGAAAAACGAAACGACTGTATTAGTGTTAGCCTTGCTGATTACCCTTGGTTTAGTCGGGGGCGGGGTTTGGTGGTTTAGCCGTGAGTCTGACTTAATCAATACGAACCGCCAGGTTAAGGTCAATCGTCAATCCCCTGAACAATCCCAACAGGTTAAAACCTTTGCCCAAGTGCAAGGTATACCCGAAGGACTCTTCAGCTATGGAGGTAGCACGACTTGGGCACCCATCCGTGAAGTCGTAGACCCCGCCATTCAAACCGTGTGGCCCCAATTCCAATTGCGCTACACTGATCCGACAACAGGCGCACCAGGTTCGGGTACAGGGATTAAGATGCTGTTAAATAACCAATTGGCGTTTTCCCAATCCTCGCGCCCCCTGAAACAAGACGAATATGACCAAGCCCAGCAACGTGGCTTTACTCTCAAAGAAATTCCCATCGCTATTGATGGTATCGCCGTTGCGGTTAATCCTGACCTGCAAATTCCGGGTTTGACGATTACTCAGCTAAAAGATATTTATACGAGTAAGATTACCAATTGGAATCAAGTCGGGGGTGCTGATTTACCGATTACCCCTTATTCCAGACGCCCAGAAGAAGGCGGTACAATTGAGTTTTTTGTGGACAATATTTTAGAGGGAGAAGAGTTTGGGGCGACTGTTGAGTTTATCCCAACCACGACTCAAGCCCTGAGAGCGTTAGCGGATAATCCTGGCGGTATTTATTACGCCTCTGCACCTGAAGTTGTGCCTCAATGTACAATAAAATCTTTACCGATTGGACGCAAACCCGATGAACTGGTTCCTCCTTACCAGGAACCCTTTGTGCCGCTTTCCCAATGTCCCGGACAGCGCAATCAGCTTAATAAGCAGGCGTTTCAATCGGGAAGTTATCCAATTACTCGTCGATTATTTGTCATTGTTAAACAAAATGGCCAAGTTGATGAACAAGCCGGGGAAGCTTATGCTCGATTGTTACTCACTAACCAGGGTCAGGAGTTAATTAGCCAAGCCGGATTCGTCAGGTTGCGCTGAGTTGAGCAGGGAAGATGGGGGAGCAGGGGGAGCAGGGGG
>CAZNNK010000527.1:0-5238 GCA_964574085.1 uncultured Coleofasciculus sp. | reverse complement strand
TTAGAATAAGATTGCCATGACTCGCCGCTTGCGCCCAACCAAACGCCTGGAATAGATTCTCGGTAGTATTGCCGTAAATATGCGGTACGCCCCAGGTATCCCAAAGAATCTCAGTTTGATTGTCTCCAGTCACTGGACGGTGAATTCCCCAGGCTACAGTAAAAATAACCGTCAGCACTATTACGAGCAAAACTGAAAATCTTTTGTTCAATCGGGACATTCTCAATTAAAATAAACGTCGATATTTTTGTACGACTATAAATTATAGACTTTATTGGTTTAATTAACCACAATAAATTGTAAACTATTCCTTGAGGCTGAGTTCCTTCTTTAATACACCATTTTATTTGCCATGCGTTAAACTATAAATTAGGTTAAAAATGGCAACCAAAACATCTCTAAAAATAATAGAACATTAATGTCCACTGCTTTAATTACTGGAGCGTCGGCAGGACTGGGGGCTACATTTGCTCAGGAACTCGCCAAACGGTCAACCGATTTAGTTCTTGTCGCTCGTTCCCAAGACAAACTACAACAACTCGCTCAAAACTTACAAGCCACGTATGGGATTCAAGTCGAGGTGATTCCCCAAGATCTTACCGCACCTGATGCCGCACCAACAGTTTTTGAAACGGTCAATCATAAAAATATTTCCATCGATTTACTGATTAATAATGCTGGATTTGGCGACTACGGTGTCTTTAGTCAGACGTCTCGACGTAAACAGCTAGAGATGATTCAGCTTAATATCCTGGCGTTGGTAGACTTGACTCATCACTTTCTCCCCCAGATGCAACAGCGAGGTTCTGGAAGTATCATTAACCTCTCCTCAATTGCTGGGTTTCAACCGCTCCCGTATCTATCAATCTATTCAGCAACTAAAGCCTTTGTTCTTAGTTTCAGCGAGGCGCTTTGGGCAGAAAATCAGCACACGGGTGTTAAAATTATGGCAGCTTGTCCAGGACCAACGGAAACAAACTTTTTCAACACGGCTAATTTTGCCGAATATGCTCCTGAGGGTTTAAAGCAACAAACAACCGATTCCCCAGAGATGGTGGTGCAGGACATTCTCCAGGCTCTAGACGCTGATGATTGTACAGTAGTAACCGGGCGGTGGCAGAATAATTTTATCGTGAATCTGCCGAGATTCTTTCCCAGAAAAACTATTGTACAACTTGTTGAGCAACAGTTTCGTCCTCAAAAATAAAGAAACAGGGAACAGGTAGCGATCGCGGCTCTCAATACGATAAGCTAACAGCATAGTCGGTTAACGCCTGATCTATCTCAACGCACAGACCTTATCGGAATCAGGGAAATGAGCAGCTATCCCAACTTTGACCGCTACGGCTATCAGGTTCAACGGGAGTTAGGGCAAAATTGTACTGGAGGTCGTGTCACGTATTTGGCAACAAATACTAAAACCCAGCTTCCTGTCGTAATTAAACAGTTTCAGTTTGCTCAGATTGGCTCGAACTGGGCTGAGTACGATAGGTATCAGTCAGAAATTCAAATCTTACAAAAACTTAATCATCCCCACATTCCTCGCTACCTTGATGCCTTTGACATGCCGAGTGGCTTTTGCTTAGTCCAAGAATACAAAAACGCACCTTCCCTTGCCCAGCCACGTCACTTTAATCCACAGGAAATCAAACAGATTGCTGTTGCTGTATTAGCAGTTTTAGTATACTTACAACAGCAAAGTCCGCCCATCATTCATCGGGATATTAAACCAGAAAACATTCTCGTTGACCGTTCTCAGGGCTTTCAGGTGTATTTAGTCGATTTTGGTTTTGCCCGTTTGGCAGATAAGGATTTAGCCGTCAGCAGCGTCATTAAAGGCACGCTCGGGTTTATGCCACCAGAACAGCTATTTAATCGGGTGTTAACTGAAGCGTCTGATTTGTATAGCTTGGGGGCAACTTTGGTTTGCTTGTTAACCAAAACTAAATCCACCGAAGTTGGTAACTTAATTGATGATAATGCTCGTTTAGATTTGAAGTCGTTACCATCAACGCTGAATCCCCAGTTTCAGAACTGGCTGAAAAAAATGACGGCTGCTAACGTGAAACAACGTTATGCTAATGCCAGAGAAGCCCTAGAAGCCTTGAAAGTAATTGACGTAACTGATACACAAGCGCAGCAGCGAAAGGTTATCGTCGGTTTTATTGGTCTAGGCATTTTGGCGTCTTTGAGTGTAACTTTGCTGATTTTCAGGAATGAGAATGCGACTATAGTTGAATTGACTACAGTCAGTTCTCAACTTAAGAGAGAGGAAACCAGAACCCTTAAAACCTGTGAGGAGATTAAACAGATAGAAGCTGACGAAAACGAGTTTGAACGTTTGCTAACCACTCGTGAATGTCGAGGTTGTTATTTCCTGGGTTCTGTCTTGAATAAATTCAAGGGGATTAACTTGAAAGGTTCCAACTTGGAAGGAGCTAAGTTGCCAGATGCCGATCTAGAGAACGCTAATTTGGAAAATGCTAATCTCCAATGTGCTGAACTGATGGGGAACTTAGAGAGGGTTGACTTAGAAGGTGCCAATCTGGAGCAGGCGATTATCGGGGGTAATCTTAGGGCAGCTGACCTGAGAAATACTAACTTAAGCAGGGCTAATTTAAGAAATGCTGAACTCAGTAATGCCAACCTGAAGAGAGCTAACTTGGTAGGAGCCGACTTGGAAGGTGCTAATCTCAGAAGTACTAACCTAGAACGAGCCAACCTGGAAGGTGCTGATCTAGAGTATGCCAACCTTTGGGGAGCTAAGCTCTGGGGTGTCAATCTGAAACGAACTAAGTTGAATCGTGCCAAGCTGGATCGTGTCAACCTAAATGGTGTCAACCTGGAGGGCGCTGACTTGCGTGAAACTGGGCTGAATAGTACTCGCCTGGAACGAGCGAATCTCCAAAACGCGGACTTGGAAGGTGCTGATTTGAAGAATGCTAATCTCAAGAATGCTAATCTCAAGGATGCATTAATCACAGGAGCGAATTTCCAGGGAGCGACGATGCCGGATGGTAGCCAAAGTGGGAAAGTTGGCACATCTCTACAGATAGAAATGCCTCAAAAGACTGTCAATGTTGATCGAGCTTCACAGTTTAGAACTCCTGAAGATGTCCTCAAAAGTTTGCTGCAATCCAAAGACTGTCCGGGCTGCGACTTGAGCGGTATCAATTTAGAGAAGGCTGACTTGGTAGGAGCTAACCTGGAAGGAGCCAAGCTGATACAGACTAACCTAAGAGCAGCTAACCTCGAGGATGCTAACTTGGCGCGTGCCTACATGATTGTTGCTAACTTGCAAAATGCCAACCTCAGTGGTGCTGAGTTAGTCGCTGCTAGCTTAGGAGATGCTAACCTCGAAGGTGCTAACCTTGTGCTGGCTAGCTTGGGGAGCGCTAACCTACGAAGTGCCAGCTTGAATGGTGCTAACCTATGGCGTACTAATCTGGGGAATGCTAACTTGGTAGATGCCAACCTAAAAGATGCTAACTTGATGAGAGCCAACCTGAGCGGTGCTAACCTGGGAAATGCTCATTTGGGTGGTGCTAATTTGGAGCGTGCCAACCTCAAAAATGCTAACCTTGGGAACGCCAATCTCAAGAATGCTAACTTGAAGGATGCTAGTCTCGAAGGAGCTAACCTAAAAGGGGCTGACCTCGAACATGCAATTATGCCTGATGGGACAAAACATAAATAAAATGAATTAAAATAAATTATTGTAGATTACAATAACAGCTACCAACCCAAACCGGGACAAATTTGTTCCCTGTTCCCTTTCCTAACCAAAATGTCTTGGCTTAGACCGATAGCCAAATAACTAATCACAAAGGTGCAACCCAGTGGAGGCTGCACCTTTTTAGCGGTCTGTATAAATCGAGGGGTCTGAAAACGTTTAGATTAATCGAGGTAATCAAGGAATAATGACCAATTCGTCATTCCTCTACTGCTATGGGAGCAGTAGAGGATCAATAGTTCGCCACTGGCGTAATTTCGTCTCCTAACAGGGGTCCGTACAGATTGGACGTTCCCGTTTCGTGACTATTCCAGTTTCCTTGAATAAAGTAGATTCCATCATGGCTGGAAGCCGCGATTTTTCCCGTGTGACCTTTTAAAGAGCCTTTGGTGATTTGCACGAGTTCATTTTGCTTGTAAACCATTGTGATCCCTCCGTTTCACATTTGTTCAAAAATTAGCTTTTCTTACTTATACAGTATTTTGACAAATGTTTTACACCATCAGCGACGTTCTTTCGGCAGATTTTAGAAATCTTTCAGCTTTACAATACTTCACAATAGCACAAAATTCTGGAAACCGTTGCTATTGCTGGGGTCTGAACGATGGGCATCCAACAGAACAAGCCAGAAAGCAGAGGGTAGAGAGCAGAAGGTTCCCAGGAAAAGGTATCCAAGTCATGCCTAGGGGTGACTTCATTGGATTGGGTATACACCGTTTTAGCTAATCCCTTGCAGGAAATACAGCTTTGGGATCACAAAATTTGCCTTTGGGGAGTGCCAAAGCCCTTGCTATGCCGTCGGGTGGGCATTGCCTGCCAGAATACGAGGAGCGTGCCATTTGCCTGATCGAGAGCAGGGGAACAAGGACAAGTGACTCTAGTTTCTTAAACGTGGGTTCATATCCTTAAAGGGTCATGCCTATTCTGTCAAGATAGAACTATTACGTCTTTTTTCTGAGGGCAGATCCTCGCCCGGTGATGGATTTACAGTAGAAGTATCGTCTCCTAAATTTCTCCTCATGTAAAAAGGACGCTAAAAAATGATGGTTAAATCTTACCGCAGACTGCTCCTGTCCTTTATCATCATGGTTGGTCTGGTATTCGTGACCTCCCTCCAGTCCGTTGCCCAGGCTAGTGATGATGTCGTCAATGTCTATTTCTTTCAAAGCAAAACCTGCCCCCATTGCCTCAAGCAAAAGCCGTTAATGACTTATATCGATCAACACAATAAAAATGTTGAGGTGACGTCCCTTGAGGTTAACGACAATCCCAGGGAATGGCAGGAATTTCGAGAAGCCAGGGGAATCTCGTCCGGCGCGGTTCCCAGGACTGTGGTTGGGGATAAAATGTTCATTGGCTATAGTGAAGCCGAAGGACCCTTGGAATACAATTCGGTTCATCAAGCGTATATCGGCTACAAAAACCAAATTATTGCGGCGATAGAAACAGCCGTCGGATCTCCACTCAATTTACCCACAACTGATCAACAGCAACAAACCCAGACC
>CAZNNK010000526.1:0-5239 GCA_964574085.1 uncultured Coleofasciculus sp. | reverse complement strand
AGCCAAAAAAGGCAAGCAACTTGGTCAATTTCGGTAATGGGCGACGCTTTAAGACTCATAGTATGGTATTGAAACACTTTTACCCTGAAGCAATGGGCTGCGGCGTGTAAACAACACCGCTAACGGTACTGGCATACAATCAGGTAAGGCTGAAGTCTTAGTGTTCTTGCCATCTTGTTTAAGCAAGGAGTCTGTGCTGCGATCGCTTGCTTTCTGGTCTGAGTCTGCTAATCCAAGCAAAATTGATGATACCAAAATGGTTGATGTTTCCTACTTGATTGTCCTAGAGTCTGTCGTTTTGAGTGCTGGTGCAGCCATCTGTGTGGGGATATTCCTATCCTACTCTAGGGCGCGACGAGCCTTGCGATGGTGGGAACGCAGGCGAGGGTTTCAACTCTATTGTGAAACCGAGCGAATTCGGAATGGGTTGTTGCAAGAGTCATTGGCGATGCGTCGCAGCTTAGAGTTATGGCTGGGAGATACTCATGAGATTTCCCTGGAGCATGTCCGAGGCTGGTTAAAGGGGATTGAAAAGTTCCATCATTCTCTGGGACAATTAAGCGATCGCCTATCGCCGCCTTTTGTTGAGGAAAGTTTGCCCCTAGCCATCCAGTATTTGCTCGAACTGTGGCAAACTTACAATCCTCACCTTAACATTCAGATGGAACTGCCGGGGGATTGGCAGGATGAGTCTCCTGAGTGCTCTCGAGTGATTTTAATCGCCTTAGATGAGTTACTGCGAATTACGTTATCTCAAGGAGGTACATCCCGTTGGAGCAATGACACCGACACCAAAGGCGTACTCAGAGGGTTTCAACAATGCCAGACTGAAAAAATTGGTATGCTTCCCTCAGAGGTGTTCACTCAACTATCGATTCATGTCAGCTTACAGAAACAGGGGAAGTTCAGTGATATTAGAGTTCAACTCTCTTATCCTCATGAATCAACAGTGGTCTGTCCATCAAGTCTCAAAGATTTAGACTATCTTAAGGAAGCTTTTCACTTTGTCACCGGCGGACAGTGCTTTTATAAGAGAAAGGAGTTGATGGTAACGTGGCACTTCCGTTGGCGATCGCCCCAATCTCAGCTCCCCAAATTAACCCTAGACTGCGACGGATTTGAATATGAGTCAAAAATCACCAAAGCGAGTCAAGTCAAAAATTCTCGTGGTTGATGATCACGAAGCTGTCTTGGATGGAACTGTGAATCTGCTCACAAAGCAGTACCCAGAAGCCGACGTGATCACCGCTCAAACCGCACGAGGCGCTCAACAACAAGTGGAGGGCGCTCAACCTGATTTGGCGATTCTGGATCTGTCTATTCCAGAGCAACCCGGAGACATGGCGCGAACGGAGACCGGGATTCAATTGTTGAGAACCTTGATGGAGCAGTATCCTACCCTGAATATTGTAGTTCAAAGCGCTCATGTCCGCTCACTGGTGCGTTTAAAACCGGCGATCTCGACTCATGAAGGGGGTTTTACGATTGTAGACAAAAGTCTGCCGCTTAAGGAAATGTTAACTAAAGTTGATTGGGCGCTTCAGGGAGTGGTTTACACGCCAAAAGAGATGCGAACCGGGTTGGAAGTTAAACCGGAATGGTTGGAACTGTTGACCCTCGCCTTTCAAGAAGGTTTACAAGATAAAGCGATCGCTCAGCAGATGAATATTGCTGAACGAACCGTGCGTCATTATTGGACAAAAGTTCAAGACGCTTTGGGCGTTTATCCGGAACCGGGGAAAAATATTCGGATTCAAACCCAAATGCGTGCTAAGGAGGAGGGTTTAATTGATTAGTTATTAGTCATTGGTCATTAGTCATTAGTCATTTGCTCCCCAGACGCGCCATGGCGCGTCTCTACATGCTTCCTCATTCCCTATTCCCTGTTCCTTGTGCAGCATAACCTTTGGCGAAACATTCAAGCAGAACTTGCCATCTGGCGGGTCGGGGCTTTGCCAGGATTTATTATTATTGGACTGGTCATGCTGGCTCGCCTGACGGGTTCGCTGCAATTTTGGGAATGGGTGGTGCTGGATAATTTTCTGCGACTGCGTCCTCCCGAACCGATTGATGAACGAATTGTGATTGTTGGGATTGATGAAGGAGATATCCAGCAAATAGGAACGTATCCTATTCCTGATCAAGAGATTGCTGAACTCCTGAAACTATTGCAGAATTATCAGCCGAATGTCATTGGTCTTGATATCTTTAGAGACTTACCCGTTGAACCCGGTCATGCTAAACTGGTTGAAGTATTTAGAGAGAGCAAAAATTTAATTGCGATTGAGAAAGCGTTGCGCGATCGCGAGGGGTTTACGGTTAGTCCACCACCCGATTTGCCCGCTGATCAAGCTGGATTTGCTGATGCGGTTCTGGATAGAGATGGGTATCTCAGACGCAGCCTGCTTCGCATTTCTACTCCCCAGGGAGAGCGTAAATTGTCTCTGACGCTACGTCTGGCTCAAACCTATTTATCGAGTCAAGGAATTCCCCTAGAACAGGGAATTCATGACCCCAATGCTATCCGGTTTGGTTCCACTGAACTGACTCGGTTTCAACCCAATTCTGGGGGATATGTGAGAGCCGATGCTGGCGGAAATCAGATTTTGCTCAATTTTCGCAGTGGTCGAGAACCGTTTAGAGTGATCTCACTTAGCGATATCAAAAGTGGACATGTTGAACCGGATTGGATTCGCGATCGCATCGTCTTAATTGGGGTAACGGCTGCTAGTGTCAAGGATATCGTAAATTCGGCGGCGATTACGGGTGTTAACCCCAAACTGGTTTATGGGGTGGAAATTCAAGCTCATGCGGTGAGTCAAATTATCAGTGCTGTTCTGGATGGGCGTCCCCTTTTGCAGGTTTGGTCAGATGGATGGGAATATTTGTGGATTTTTGCCTGGGGGGTTTTAGGTATTAGTCTGGGTCGGCTATTTCAATCTCCTTTAAAGATTCTGGTGGGATTGGGGATGGCTAGTATTGGACTAACGGGTATTTGTTATTTGGGGTTTATTTTAGGGTGGTGGATTCCCCTGGTTCCGGCAATTCTTCCTCTTGTTTTTAATGGTGCTGGACTCACCGCTGGGTTATTTTATCGACATCAACAGGATTTGAGGTTACGGCTGCAAGAGCGGCAATTTATTATTGACCATACATTTGATACGATTCATAATGGACCGTTGCAAAGACTGGCGCGGATTTTAAGATCGGCTCAAGAAAACCATTTATACTCTGAACTGTTGTTATCTGAACTGAAACAGTTGAACCAAGAAATTCGTACCGTTTATGAATCCGTTCGCAGAGAAACGTTAACTCAAGGTGAAAATATTTATCTAGGAGGTAATTTGGAATTAGATTTACATGCGCCAATTCATGAAATACTCTATCAAGTTTACGATAATACGATAACTCGTGATTTTCCTTGTTTTCAAACCATTAAAGTTAAAATTAATAAATTTGAACCTCTAGAAAGTCGATATTTAAGCCTCGACCAAAAGCGGGGGTTGTGCCGATTTTTAGAAGAAGCGTTGTGTAATGTAGGGAAATACGCTGTTGGGATGACTCGTCTGAGTGTAATTTGCACCCAAGAGAACGGTGAGAATGTTCTTCGCATTATCGATAATGGGGTGGGTTTAGACGCATTATCTGATAACTTAGATCAATCTCGAGGTCGGGGAACGCAGCAGGCAAAAAATCTGGCTCGACAACTGCGAGGAACGTTTCGGCGGTTTCCTAATTCTCCCAAAGGGACAGTTTGTGAATTAACCTGGTCTGTGGCAAAAGCGTGGTTCTGGTAATTGTCAGTTATCTCCCTTTTTGCTACGGCGATTGAAATCGCGGCTACACAAACAAAGTCCGCCTACGCGGACTAGGTTCTAACGGGGATCGCTAATCCGGATTTTGTATCATTTGTCATTGGTAAGGGCTTTAGTTATATTTACATAACAGAGTATTAATTATAAACCTTTCCTGAACATTTCCTGAACTTTCATCGATAAGATTATCCGAGATTGGGGTAACGTTGTTCCAGACGTAGCATGCTACGTCTGAAACAGCCGTGTAGCTTATCCTGTTCGGGTTAAACATCCTGAAACAAATGGCTGAAACAATGGAGTTTAAAGGGTTGCAATTTTGGGCAATCGTCAAGACAGGACAGGCTATGTAGTTTTCAGCCAGAACAATCACGGGATCTTGTGATCAAACCATCCCAATTCTGTCATCAGGTTTACACTTATAGGCATGAGATGCTCAATCTCTGGATTGTATGCTGTAAATAAAGCGTTAAGTAGCCAAGACAATTATGCAACTTTTATGGCGGCTAACAAAACAATTTAATGGTAAACTCTTAATCAGTGCTGTTCTCAGTTTATCTTTGGTAATAGGCGGTGTAGCCTTCGCTGATGATAAAAACGGAGAGGGCGCACCTGATCCAACGCATACCGGTTCAACGGGTGGACGACTATACCAACCTCCCGCTGATCTGCTGACGCCTTTTGAGGATGGTTCAGAAGGGAGAAGAGGCGGTTGTACGGGTGATGCACAAATAAGCTTAACAGCCCTTGCCCCTCAAAGCCATCTGGGACAAACGGCTTCCACTCACCCCACCTTCGCTTGGTTTGTCCCGGATGCTCAATCTTATGAGATAATCTTTCAACTCTATGAATACGGGTCAAATGGGAGTCGTAACGTAATCCAGGAAATTCCGCTACAAAGTTCTCCGGGAATCATGACATTATCGTTACCAAAGGATAAACCCGGTTTATCAGTTGGACAAAGATATGGTTGGAGAGTTGTGCTTCTGTGTAACCCCAACTCCCCCTCTAGCGCTTTAGTGGCGGGGGCGGATATTGATGTTGTCTCACTACCAGCAACATTTTCTGATAGTACTGATCCCCTAGAAAGAGCGAAGCAATATGCTGAAGCCGGGTTGTGGTATGATGCATTAGCGGAAGTTTTAGCATCAGGAAATGAGGCAAGTATTTTACTTGAAGAGTTACTCAAGGATTTAGCTGAGTTAGAAAACTTACAAGCAGCAGAAAATGGCAGTGAACAGGGTCAGCGATTGACACAAATTGTTGAGGTATTAGATAGGTGATAACCTACCTGTAGGGGTACGGCATTGCCCATCCGTGTCAACTTAAGTGAAAAGCTTTCCTTGTGAGACGAAAGAATTTTGTTGCCTTGACCTTTAACCCCCCTTAATCCCCCCTTAGTAAGGGGGGAAACTTTCCCTCCCCTT
>CAZNNK010000525.1:0-5241 GCA_964574085.1 uncultured Coleofasciculus sp. | reverse complement strand
TCATCAACAAGCAAAATTGTAGGGTGCGTTAGCGAAGCGTAACGCACCATCGCTAGTTTACGGTTAAATTAGGCGCAGGTTGGCAAAGGGCGCACGTCGGTGCGCCCCTACAGCATCGTAGGCTTGTGTTTGTTCAATCCTGTTTAAATAGTTGCCGAATGTAGGCTGAAATCCCCTCCAACTAAAAAATATATTTTGCCATCTCCCTCATCTCCCCCTCACCTCACCACTGATTCAGCAACCCCTATTGATGTCGGATCATGTCATAGATTTTCACATACTTAGATGCCGAAGCACTCCACGAGTAATCATACGCCATACCTTGAATCGCCAGTTTCCGGAACTCTTCTGGATAGTCATACCACAATCCCAACGCTCGATCCATCGCGGATTCCAACGCATAATAATCGGTGTGATTAAATACATACCCATTGCGTTTGTCCATGGGGTGAGTCGAGTCGTGATCGCGATCAAACACGGTATTGACCAGTCCCCCTACACTCCGCACAATTGGCACGGTTCCGTATTTTAAGCCAATGATCTGAGTCAGTCCGCAGGGTTCGTAATTACTCGGCACCAGCATAAAATCGGCTCCAGCATAAATCAAATGAGATAATTCCTCATTAAAGCCCAGTTCCAAATGGACATCAGGGTTATCATTTAAGTAGTATTTTTCGTGCCAGAACCAGGAATTAATTGCCGCCGCTGTTGCTGACCCTAACAAAACGAATTGAGCGCCCTTATGCAGGGAATAGTAGATGGCATGATGAACCAGATGAACACCTTTTTGATCATCTAAACGACCAATAAACGCCACAATTGGTTTATCAACATCCTGGATTAACAGCCGTTCCCGCAACGCTTTTTTATTTTTCGCTTTGTCTGCAAACGTATCCGGGGCATAGTGATAGGGAATATAGCGGTCTTGTTCTGGATTCCAAAAATCATCGTTAATGCCGTTGAGAATTCCGGTAAACTTATCCTGATGCAAATGTAACGTATGACCTAACCCACATCCGATGGGAGTGAACCGAGCTTCCCAGGCATGATGGGGGGAAACCGTCGTTATCGCATTGGCGTAAACAATACCGCCTTTCATAAAGTTTAAGGCAAAGGGATTAAAATTATCTTTCAGGCGATCATCCTGAAAATAATAGCCTTCTCGATTCAACCCGGTTGCCCACAGGATTTCACTTCCCCCCATTCCTTGGTGTTTAAAGTTGTGGATGGTGTAGCATATCCGTTGATTTGCCATGCCATGATATTTATAGATCTCAAACAGCATGACTGGGAGTAAACCCGTCTGCCAATCGTGACAGTGGATCACATCAGGACGCTTATTACTCTGAAGCAGAAACTCTAACGTGGCTTTACAGAAGAAAGCAAAGCGTATGTTATCGTCATCACAACCGTAGTAGCAGCCACGATTGAAGAAATTATCCTGGGAATGAGGTTCGATAAAGAAACAGACTCGTCCATGAACCCAACCACAATAGACAGAACAATGAATCGCCGCACCGTACCAGGGCACCCATAGATTAATATAGGCATCATGGAGTCCCCAGATGTGGTCATAGCGCATGTTGTCGTATTTGGGCAGAATCAGTTCGACGCAATGCCCCTGAATCTCTAACTCCCGACTCAAACCATACACCACATCCCCTAAGCCGCCGGCTTTGATCACAGGGGCGCATTCAGAGGCAACCTGGATAATGTACATTCCGCTTCCTCACTTAATCATCCCGTTTATTTAAACTAAGATGTTGTACCATTTTTAGTCAGCCTCTGTCATCCGCTAGGCTGGGGAAGCTGGGGGTGATGGGGGTGATGGGGGTGATGGGGGTGATGGGGAAGATGGGGAAGATGAGGGAGATTGTGTAGGGGCGGGTTTTACCACTAACGTTTCGTTTTCACCCTGATATAACTCGCGCCCGCCCCGACCTGACCGTTCAATTATCACAAATGACAAATGACGAATGACGAATGACGAATGACGAATGACAAATGACCGAAAATTTGGGTCTCAAGCCTCGTCCTTCGACACGCTCAGGAACACCTTCCAGGACGACTTTTTCTATGTTATTATAATGATGCAGGTTGGTATAAGTTCAGAAAATGGCTGGAATATTTTGGGGTTAAATTTGGCAAAATAACCATTGCGGTTAATCCTGCCTATACTTCCCAGCAATGTTCTGATTGTGGCACAACAGTCAAGAAATCTTTATCCACCAGGACTCATGTTTGTCGATGCGGATGTGTTTTAGACCGCGACTGGAATGCTGCTATCAATATTCTGAAGTTAGCCTTAAGTACGGCGGGTCACGTCGGAACTTGGATTTTAAATCCGAACGCTTTGGGAAATTCGACCTCTACTTTGATTGGAGAAATCCTGTCAAGGCAAGTTGAGTCGTTGAACAAAGAATCCCCGCACTTATAGGGCAGGGAGTGTCAACAAGGAATCATGTACGTATTAATCGGCGGCGCGGGATTAGTAGGGTTGAGTTTAGCCCAGCAGTTAGTGGAATTAGGACATACGATCGCGATTATTGACACAGACCCTGCGGCTTGTCGCTATGCTCGCGAACAAGTGGGGGTTATGGCATTTGAAGGGAGTGCCGTTACCACCCAAATCTTACTCGAAGCTGGGATTCGCAAAGCCGATGCGATGGCGGCGGTGCTGCGAGATGATGCGTTAAATCTGGCAATGGTTACTTTGGCTAAACATTTTGGTGTTCCCCATATTGTTAGTCGTATACGTCAACGGGATTTTAAGGAGCCTCTACGCATTGCTGGCGCTCATCATATCATTAGCACGGTTGACTTAGCCGTCAATCGCATGGTCAACGCGATCGAATATCCGGAAGTGGAATCGATTATGCACTATGAACAGGGTCAAGTAGAAGTCTTTAAACTGGGAGTACCGGGGGAATCGGATGTTGCAGGGCGTACTGTGGCTCAAGTTATTCAGGATTCTCGGTTTCCAGAGGGGTCTTTAATCATTGGTTATCAATCCCATCTCCATGCGGATTTAGTTATTCCTAATGACAATACAGTACTCGAACCCGGATCAACAATCCTCGTTGTGACAAAAGCAGACCTGTTACACCAAGTTATCGATTTTTTAGGCGTTGGCTCTAGGACTATTTGGAGATTACCCAAGAAGGATTATTGACTCAGCGTAAGTCCTATGTTATGAAATAACTATAGCAATCCTAAATAAATAGGATGCAACAAGTGAACGGCTTGAAACCAAGGTATAGAAAGGGTTCCAGTTTTTAAAATTGCCACAACCTAAATAGGATTGCTATATAATTAAGTAAGAAAAATTAAAAATAAATTATTAATAACAATACCTTGAGTGAATTGGGCAAAAAATAAAAAATTAGACGATGGAAACAAAATCTTCAAATATCTCAGTATATTTTTCGGTCATTCCCTATGCTAAAGCAGGATTTAGTGATCAGTTATTACAATTCAGCGCTTTTTATAAACTAGGTTTATCATTAGAATATAAATATATTCATCTACCTTTTTCATGTGAGCGTAGTCAGTCAATTAAATTATCTATTTTTGAGAAAATTATTCGTAAAGTAACAAAAAAAATTCCCCATCTAAAAAAGAGTATTTTGTCAATACCATATTTTAAAAATGTTTTCTTTGAATCATTATTTGATATTTATGAATTTCTTGGTTTTCATCAATATTTTGATTCAGTAAATCCGCACATTGAAATTCAAAGACTAAATGTTATAAATATGGATTTATCTGATCAGTTACTTGAACAAAATAATATAAGTTGCTTCCAAGAACTGCTAACATTTATAAAAAACAGTATCGAGAATGAACTCACATCATGTACATCTGATTTACTTGTTCAATTTAGACTAGTAGGCGGAAGAAAAAATCTATTTTCTTTAATTAACCTAAATACGCCTAACCTTCAAGAGTTATTAAATCTCCGCGATATATATTTCAAAAAACAAGAAGACTTTAAGTGTAAATCAAGGTTTCCAAATGACAAGATAAAAGTCTTGATACACATAAGACAAGGTGACACAAGTGTAATTAAAACGCCTTGGCAAACATATATCCCAGTACGCTCAATTAATAGAGTTGATCCCAATTACTTTGATGAATATAGTGATGTTAGTGACATAAAATCAAATGAAACGGTATTTCAAGTTATTGATTATTATAATTTTTTAATGGGTTTGCTTTCTAGTCTCGATAATAATAGTTACTCAATATTAACTTGTTCAGATGGATATCAAAGAGCATTTGAAATATTGGAATGGAATCTAGACAAATTGAGACTTAATGCTGATAAGATTCGTAATTTAAAAAGGAGTAAAAAATCATATGATAAGAAATGTTTTGATATATTTTATAAGTTAAGTAACAGTAAATGCCTGGTTGGTGAATCCTCGAAAAATTTATGTGATTTGATTCATTCCACTCTGATGGCTGATCTTGTTATCACATCAAGTCAACAAAGAATGCTGCCAAAATTTATTACAAACTACTGTAGTGACAGTAAGCCTATTGTTGTTATTCTTTATAAGGACAGCAAGCCAAACAACAAGGACATTATACCTAGGGACGAAGAACGCTTTATATATTCAGATTTATATAACCCAAACTACGACTATATCGTTGACAGATTGATGAAGTTAAAGAATGGATATCAATAATGTGATCGTGCAACAATAATATTTAAGGCAGGTCAAAATATCAAATGATGAAAGATGAAATGATATGACGCAAGCTCAGCTAAGATTTTCCAGCTTGGATGACTATCTGTCATATAGTGACGGAACAGACAAGCTATATGAATTGTATAACGGAAAGCTGATCGAAGTGCCACCAGAATCAGGAGAAAACGTTGCGATCGCGACTACATTGCCAAGCGGCGACAGTACGAAGATTTGGGCATTCCTGAATTTTGGATTGTAGATCCCCAAATTCAAGCCGTAATTGTGCTAAATCTACAGGATCAAGTTTACCAGGAGGTGGGTATGTTTCAGGGAAATAGCCGAATTGTCTCCCCCACATTTCCAGAACTTAACCTCACGGCTGAAACCCTGTTGAACGCAGGTCATTGAATCAGCTATAGGGAATTATTAACCCAAATGGGGGCGGGTTTTGTTGTACAGTTATCCGTTAGATGCATTACGTTTATCTCTAAACTGAAGTTCCCCTTTGACAAATCGCTACACCGTATGCATATCCAGGCTTAGGGCG
>CAZNNK010000524.1:0-5242 GCA_964574085.1 uncultured Coleofasciculus sp. | reverse complement strand
GCCAAAGACGTTCCCACCACACAAGTCCGTTCTAACGTCGCACCGTTGACATTAGCCTCATCAAGTTCAGCACAGAGCAAATTCGCTCCCGTCAAATTCGCCCCCCCCAGATTCGCCCCCCGCAAATCCGCTTCCTCAAAATTGGCGTCACACAAGCTAGCGCCTTGTAAATCCGCTTGCGATAAATCCGCCCCCTGAAGATTAGCACTGTTGAGATTCGCCCCCCGCAGATCAGCGCCTCGAAAATCGACGCCCTGGAGGTTGACACCCATAAGATTCGCGCCACTCAAAAATGCGCCAGCAAAAGATACCTGGGTCAAATTCGCGCCCATTAAATTCGCGCCTCGGAGATTGCTCCCGCGCAAATCCGCCCCCGTCAAGTTGGCTTGCATCAGATTAGCGCCCAAACAGTTTGCCCGCAAATCAGCCGACATCAATTGAGCGCACAGCAGTTTAGCCCCATCCAGACGGGCACCGTTGAGATTGGCTCTCACCAAATTCGTACCCACCAGACTCGCCCCTGCCAAATTAACCTGTTCCAGTTGACTCCCAGACAAATCTTCGTCATCTAGACTAGCCCCTGAGAGTTGCTTGATTTTTCCTGCCCGAATTGCTGCGATTTCCATCAATTTTCCTGATTTACTCAAACATTAAGACGAAACATTAGATTGTGCTTCCTGATCGGAATGGGAATCAAGCAACCACATCCCTGCGGCTATTTTAGGTTGGTTTGCCTGTAAACTCATCCCCTGTTGCATTCCCATCACCAGTAGTTCTAGAGCCTCAAGCAGTTTAGGGTCAAATACTGTACCTGCTAACTCCTTACAGTCGTTAAGTGCTTGTGCCAAAGGAGCCTCTTGGGATTGATGAACCTTCACCCGTTGTTGAAATGTGGTAATTAGTGCTAAAATCCTCGACTCCAAGGGAATTGCATCATACGCCAAACCATCCGGTTGTCCGGAGCCATCCCAATGTTCGGTTTGGTGGGTAATAATATTAGCAATTGCCTGTAATTGGGGCATGACCCGCAAAACCGTGGATTTTGGCATTGCCTCTTGTTGAGAAACCGCCTGTTGCTGCACCGTGGATTTTGTCGGTTCTAGGTCCTCGTCTACCCCTTGTAACGGCGCGAGGCGATGCAGCAATCCGGCTAATCGCAACCGTTTGATTTGCCACGCGGGTAAATCGAGCAATTGACCCATCGCTTCACACAGGGTTGCCACTTCCGCCGCTGCCATAGGATTAGTTACATCGGCTTGATCGATGAGCTGTGCCATCCGCAAAAATGCCTGCACCTTATTAGACACTAGATTATTATCTAAGTCTTGCTCAGAACGGGGCAAGTTCTGAATTTGCTCATCCTCAGCTTGGTGTAATTCTTGTTCAAAGCTTTCCAGGTAATCGACGACGCGAGACACAACCTGCCCAATATCATCGCGTTTTTTGCTCCCGAAGGCAGCCGTAATTTGTTTGGCTTGGTCGGTTAGGCGCTGTTGTAACTGTTGATCGTAACCCTCAATATGGGCGATCGCTAAATTGACTGTTTCCCGCACTAATTCCGGCTCAAATGTCCAGAACCCATAAAACTTGCGCTCCCGATCCTCTGTCGGTGGTCCTTTGCTGCCATAATCCTCAGCTGATAACTCTTGACATAAGACCATTGCTGTGTATGTCTCCGACATGATGATCAAATGCCACTCTTGAGCCACTGGATCAGAAGCATCTAAATCCAATAGCGTTACATTAGAGCGCTGGCTGGTGGGATGATCCGCAAAACCCGTATCCGCTGTCGCCAGAATCACCACTTGAGACGACTGTTGTGCCAAATCGCCATAGCGTTCTGCCTCTTGCATATACCATTTCCCCTGTTGAAATGCGGCAATCAGCAGAGGTTTTCCCTCTGACTCTAAGATGAAGTCTTCCAACGCATGACACAGGGCGATTAAGGTGTTTTTGTGATAAACACCAAAATTCAGCGGTCGTTTACCGCCACGATGAGCTGTGTCTAACTTTTGTAGTATCGAGCCTTGCAACATGGATCAAACCTTGTCTGAGGGGTTCAGGGGAAAGTAGAGACGTGCCATGGCGCGTCTGGGAGCAGGAGAGAATATTTACTGATTATTTTGTGTTAATAATGATACACTTTAGGGTGGAATTTCTCCAAGCTGCCCCCGTGGATCGGTACAGTACCTAAGTCAAAGATACGCTGTTGTACCTCTGGGAAGAGTTTATGAACGTGTTTTTCACATAACTTAACTTTACTTTAACAAGATCGCGCCCTGACCTCAAGCTTGTGCTATTTTTTTTGTAGGGGGCATATCTGGGAGTCTGAGCGAGGTAATCTAAGCGATCTTACCTAAATCGCCCCAATTGAGGGACTAAGCCTTAGGTATAAATTCCCATGCCCACAGATGGGATAAATTGACCACTCAGCGGCGATCGCTCCGACGCGATTTCCGACGCGATTAGTGAAAATATACCTAAATTGGTAGTCGGATTTACAACAGGTAAGGAATCACAAGTGCTAAGTTAGGTGAAGTAATAACAAGAACGATTCATTTAGTACCTCAGCAGTTATGACTCAGATACTTGATCCCCTACCTTCTGATAATCAAACTCACGTTGTCTGTTGCTACGTCAATGCTACGAGTCAGATTCAAATTGCTCGGATCACCAATATTCCCAATTGGTACTTTGAGCGTGTCGTTTTTCCGGGACAGCGCTTAGTCTTTGAAGCCTTACCCCAAGCGCTCTTGGAGATCCACACAGGCATGATGGCAAGTGCGATTCTCTCAGATACCATCCCTTGCACTCGCTTACTTGTGGCTCAAGACGGTCATTCAGCGTCCTCTGATGCTAAAGACGTTGTACCACCAACTGACGATAAAAAGATCACGGCAGAAACAATTCGTAATAATAACCCAGCAAACGCAGCGCGTTTAGCTGTGGCAACAGTTAGCTAGATAAAAAAAGCCAGTTAAAAACAAACGTTAAGGGGGTTGTTCAGCCGAGCAACCTCTTGCGTTACGATTGGGGACAGTAACAGGCTGAATTTGAGGCATGAATTTGTGAATCTGCCGGATTTTATCTGGTTGTGGAAAATAGCGGCTTGGTCAATGGGTTTGTCCTTAGTCGCGTATGTACTGTTGGCGGTAACGGGCAGTGTTCTGTTCGCCAACCATCGCGCTCAACGCCCAAGACCCAAATGGTTACGACCCTTACACTACATCATCGGTTGGGTCATGGTCAGTTTGGTCTTGCTGCTTTTGGCAATTGGTCTAGTGGGGACAATCGGTCATTATGGCAATCTGGGACATTCTGGACACTTGATTGCCGGGTTATCTGTGGTGGCATTGGTGGCGGTATCCGCCGCAAGTTCCACCCAGATTAGTCCCCAAAACCCTTGGGCGCGGGCAGTTCATCTGGGAACCAATATTGCTTTGTTTGTCGGATTTGCCTGGGTGTCCTATACCGGATGGCAGGTGGTGCAGAAATATTTGTGAGCAGGGGGAGCAATGTAGAGACGTGCCATGGCACGTCTGGGAGCAGAGGGAGCGATATAATTGGGAAAGCGTTAGCTTATCCGGCAAGAAGCCCTACATTATGATCATGATCTTTGATTTGATGTAGGTCGCTCACTTGGCTAGATATCATCCCCGGAGAAGGTTGCCACACCAGACAACGTTTAGCTCGAGAGGATGTCAGTCGAGTAAAAAAAGCCAGTACAAAAACTATCTAATATATAGGTGGGACATAAGTCCTGTAGAGTTTACAGGGAAACAAACTATGAATAAATTAATTGGATTAGTGATCATTGCTGCCGTTGTAGTCGGAGCAGCTTTAGGTTGGCAGGGTGTATCCCTTCCATTTTTGGGAGGACTCTTTGGGGGTGAGAACCGCACAGCGAACCAAATCATTGAGTCGGTTCCAGACACGGCAACTGACCAAGGGGCAACCCAACAAGCTGAAGCGGGAACTCAGCCTACTCAGCCAGCCGCCCAAGCTCCAGCGACGATTGGAACCGTCGGTCAAGCCCAAGATAATCAGGATACAGCCCAAGCTCCTCAAACTACAGTAGGTCAAGCGGATACAGGCGCGGGTGAAGCGACCGAGGAGTCTGAACCCGTAACGGCTCTCTGGTAACGTGTTGATCAAATCTGTATGGACTGGCTAGGGCGCGTCTAACCTTTTATCTAATGAATTTTTCCAGTGATATTTTAATTGTGGGCGGTGGCGTGATTGGTTTGGCACTCGCCCTAGAGTTGAAGTGGCGGGGGGCGACAGTCACGGTATTAACCCGCAATTTTAAAGAAGCAGCGACTCTAGCCGCCGCTGGGATGTTAGCCCCTCATGCAGAAGCCATTCCCGACAGTCCGATGCGGGAATTATGTGGGCGATCGCGATCGCTCTATTCCCAATGGTGTACCAAACTGGAACAGCTAACGGGTGTGGCGACAGGATACTTGCCCTGCGGGATTCTCGCCCCAGTTTATCAAGAGGCTTCAGCGTCTCACCCTGACGTTGGCAATTGGTTAGATAAACAAGCAATTCATCTATATCAACCCGGTTTAGGGGCAGATGTGATTGGTGGTTGGTGGTATCCCGAAGATGGGCAAGTCGATAACCGCGCCTTGGCACAAGCCCTGCGATTAGCCGCTCAAGAATCAGGGATCGACCTGCGCGAAGGCGTTACCGTTGAGGCAATTGAGCAGCAAAATCGTCGCGTTTGTAGCGTCAGAACTTCGATTGGTGAATTTCAGGCTGATCAGTATGTCTTAGCAACAGGGGCTTGGTCAAACCAACTGCTACCTGTACCCGTGTATCCGAAAAAGGGTCAGATGCTGTCAGTCGAAATCCCAACCCATCCCCATCAGCCCTTACCCCTGCAACGGGTGCTGTATGGACCTGATACCTACTTAGTGCCGCGTCGAGATGGGCGATTGCTGATTGGTGCCACCAGTGAGGATGTGGGATGGCAATCGGAGAATACGCCAGCGGGAATTCATACCTTACTCTCACGGGCAATACGGTTATATCCGTCCCTACAGAATTGGTCAATTCGGGAATGCTGGTGGGGATTTCGACCCGCCACCCCCGATGAGAGTCCGATTCTGGGAGTCAGCCCTTGTGAAAACCTAACCCTAGCGACGGGACATTACCGCAATGGCATTCTCCTTGCTCCGATAACCGCCCTGCTACTGGCAGACTGGATGGAAACGCAAACTGCTGATCCACTATTAGA